>JBJKQZ010000031.1:0-2980 GCA_046704865.1 Terriglobia bacterium | reverse complement strand
GATCGCGGGTAGAGAAAAGAGACTGAGATACAGGAAAACGAATCCGCCAATCAGAATGACCGCAGTCAGCAGATAGGGTCGGTCTTTGCCAAAAAGCTCCATAGCATACCTTTACGTGCAACCCCCTACCGAGCTTATCTGCAAATCGAGAAACGGGAATCCACGGTCGCTGTGGGACCCGTCACATCGAGTAAGAAATTCTAATGGACACTGCCATGTGCGATCAAGGTGGAAAAGATTTAGCTTGGAAGTTCTGAGGAATCTTTTCGTCTATGCGCAGCGTGCTGTGGCTATTCCTGGACGGTGCGAAAGACATCCGCGATGGATGATCGCAGGCTTATCGCCAATTTCTTTCTGCTGATGCGCAGAATGAATTGTTTTGCCAATTTGATTACCTTCAACAGCCAGATCAGACCCAGAAAGGTTCCTGCATAGCAGATTCTGATCCACGCATCGCCGCCCAGGGTTTTGTTGGCCTGGCGTAGCAGCATTCTCCCTTCCGATGTGGAACACGAGGGCAAAAAGCGTAATGATTTTGCCCTGGTAACACTGCGTGCCAGCATTTCAATTTCCGGGTTCGCACGGCTTTCCCTTAACGTTTTGTCACAGACATTGAGCCATCCACGGAATGAGTCGCCCGCCCGATTGGTCAGATTGCTATCGTGCCGCCGGTAAAGATAGAGCCGCTTTTTCACGCAAAGGCAAATGGCTCCCGCCAGCAACGCCCGGAGAGTCCAGTCAATGTCCTCGCCGAAGTAAGTGAAGGAATTGACGTCAAACGGCCCTGTTCGCTCAAAGAGTGCCTTTGAGAAAACCGTTCCTGAGGGCGTGAAAGCCTGGATCAGCCCAAACAAGTCGCTGGGCGCAGGTGCTGATCCGCTTATCTGCGGGAGCGGCCAGTGTAAAGCAGCCTCGGTGACGGTTCCGTTTTCGCTTCGAAAGACGATCCCCTCGCAAAACGCGAGATCTGCCTGGGGATGGGCCACAAGAGCATTCTGAAAGGAACTCAGGTAATCCGGAGACCAGAGGTCATCGGCATCCAGGAAAGCGATGTAATCGCAGTGAGCGGCAAGAACACCTGCATTCCTGCTGTCGGCGGGACCGGTATGGTCCTTTTTCAGATAACGGCAATCCGGGAACTGCGGCCGGAACTGTTCCACAACCTGTTTGGTGTTGTCCGATGAGCCGTCATCAACGATCAGGAGTTCGTAGTCCCTCAACGACTGCGCGGCTATCGACCGCAAAGCGTCCGGAAGCAAATGCGCGAAATTATATGTACATACAATGACAGAAAACTTCATAACGGTTGTCCAGCCCGGCCCTTGAGTTGGTGGTGCAACGCGGGCAAATTTCAGCTCTGCGACGGGTTGCCCTGCGTGCAGGCATAGCTTTTCCGAATCTTCATAAGCCCTGGAACATTATTTCAGGCGGTGCAGTCAGGTCAACCTGCTGAGTGGCGGCCTGACTCTTCTGGATGAGCCGTTTTGCCCATTTTAGCGGCCGCATAACATAAGTTGAGCCCAGATAGGTTGATTGAGAAGCGCACCAGAGAATGGGATCGCCGTGCAAGGCCTTGCGGGTGCTGGCAAGCAACGCTCTGCCTTCAGAGGGCGTGCAGATCCCGAGAAGCCGCAGAACGTAATCGCGCGCAAAGTTCCTGGCTCTGCGTTCGCATTCGGGACCGAGGCGGCTGCTTCTCAATTGTTCCTCATAAATCGTGAGCCATGTTTCCAGAAAGGCGATCACATTCTTCGTCAGGTTGTCGCCATGATAGCGATAGAGAAAAAGCCTCTGGTCGATCCTTAGGCAGAAGGCGCCCGCCATCACAGCGCGGATCACCCAGTCAACGTCATCGCCATGCAGGAAGCGGCTGTCAAACGGGCCGATACGATCATAAAGAGCTTTTGAAAACGCCATGCCGGAGGGCAGGAAATAATTGCAAAGGGAAAACAGGTTTTCGGCGGAATTGATCTGCCCATTCAGCCGTGGAATGCCAGTCGGAAAAACAGGCCGCAGCACCCGTCCGTTTGCCAGGACGCGGAGGCCGTCGGCAAACAAAATTTCTATTCCCGGATCGGATTCAAAAATCCCCCGCATGGTTTCCAGATAGCGCGGCGACCAGAGGTCGTCGGCGTCCAGGATTGCCAAATAAGTGCCCGTGGCGTTTTGAGCTCCACAATTTCTGGCATCGGCTGGTCCCGCATGCACCTTTTTCAGATACCGGCAGTTTCGGAATTGTTGACGGAAGCTCCCCACCACATCCTCCGTGTTATCGGTTGAGCCGTCATCCACAATCAGCAGCTCAAAATCCTGGAGAGTCTGAGCAGCAAGCGCGCGCAAAGCATCCGGCAGCATATGAGCGTAATTGTAGGCTGTGACAACCACCGAGAACCGAACCTCGACGCGTTGTAACTTCATCCTTGTAATTGGGTCTGCGGGGTCGCTCATGATTAGTTCGTCGGTCGTTATCGGTGCCTCGTGCCGGCCGTGCAACGCATCAGCGCGCCGGAGGAGCTATGCGTTGCGCTCAATTCGCCATGCTCACCGTGCTGTCTTCGTCCTGACACGGCGGGACGGGCACGTGATACAGGCCTTTTCTCACAAGGAACGCTTTGGTTTTCTGACGCAGGTCTTTTCCAGTCGCCATCTTGTAGGCGAATTCCGGCAAAGTATCCACTTCGCAAACATTGGTGCGCTTCAGGGCGAGACGGTCTTCTGACCAGTTCAGACCTTCCTGGGTGGTCAGGGCTACTTTGTAGCCGGCACGAGCCACTGCGCTCCGGACGCGCATGTCCGCAATTCCCCAGGGATACGCGAAGGTTGAAACCTCTGCCCCCAGCAGGTCTTCCAGTTTGTTCTTGGAATCCCGCACCTCGCGATCAAGTTCACGGTCGGAAACGTTGGTCAGCCAGGGATGCGTCAGCGTATGCGATCCAAAATGAATGCCGCGGCGCTGGTATTCGCGACTCTGTTCCAGCGT
>JBJKQZ010000030.1:0-5947 GCA_046704865.1 Terriglobia bacterium | reverse complement strand
TCCATGACTATCACTTTGCGTTGTTGCCGAGGATGGTAAAAGAAAAGCGGCCCGATGCGCGCGTCGCGATCTTCTGGCACATTCCCTGGCCCAACGCCGAAGCGTTTGGCATCTGCCCCTGGCAACGCGAATTGCTGGACGGACTGCTGGGCGCTGACCTGGCTGGCTTCCACATTCAGAACCACTGCAATAATTTCCTGGAAACAGTGGATCGCGCCCTTGAATGTCGCATCGAATGGGACCGATTCGCGGTGAACCGCCGCGGCCACTTCACGCTGGTGCGTCCCTTCCCAGTCAGCGTCGTCTTTGACACCGAGACGGCGCGCACAACGGGCATGGCGACTACATCTGACCCAGAAGACCTGTTAAAGGAGCTTGGTGCCGAAGGAACGCTGATGGGCGTGGGCGTTGACCGCATGGATTACACGAAAGGAATCGTCGAGCGTTTTCGCGGCATCGAACGATTCCTCGAAAAGTATCCCGAATATCAGCAGAAATTCTGCTTTGTCCAGATTGGCGCTCCCAGCCGCACAGACATTCAGCAATATCGCAACCTGGTAGCGGAAATTGAAATCGAGGCCCAGCGGATCAACACCCGGTTCCAGAGGGGGGCCTGGAAGCCGATCATTCTGCTCAAGCGCCACCACAGCCATCAGGAGATTATGCGCTATTACAAAGCCGCCGATCTCTGCATGGTGACTTCGCTGCACGATGGCATGAATCTGGTTGCCAAAGAGTTTGTCGCAACCCGCAATGACGGCCAGGGGGTACTGATCCTGAGCCGATTTACCGGGGCCTGCCGCGAGCTGCGCGATGCGCTGATTGTCAACCCCTATGACACCGAGCAACTGGCGGAGGCAGTACGGTTTGCTCTCTCCATGGACCCTGAGGAAAAGCGGCTTCGGATGCAGCGCATGCGCCGAGTGGTTCGTGAGCATAACATCTATCGCTGGGCGGCAAGCCTGGTGCGTGAACTCTCTGAGGTCCGGCTCGACAGGCCTGAGCCACTCAAAGTTCGATAACAACTAGAAATCTCATCTCCAGTTGAAAGGATGATGCCCTCGCCGCCTGGCGTTTAAACCCCAATCCGTCACTATGAGAGGAAAAGCAATTTCTCAACCTGAATCCGCTGGCTCTAAGGGCGCAAAAGGCAGGACCCGCCCGTCCCACAAGAGCCGTGAAACACAACATCTTTTTGACTGTTGGGAAAAGGTGGCAGGCCGCGCCCGCAGGGCAAAACGCGTGGTTCTGTTTCTGGATTTTGACGGCACGCTGGTCAGGCTGCGGCGCAAACCGAAAGAGGTGTTCCTGGGAGCGCCCGCTCGGCGCGTGCTTCGCAAATTGCTCCATCACCGGCAGGTTACGATCTGTTTTATCAGCGGGCGCCAGCTTGATGACTTGAGGCATCGGGCGCACGTGGACGGCGCCATCTACTTTGGGTTGCACGGATGGGAGCGAAGCAGCGGCCAGCCGCCTGATCTACCCGGGACGAAAAAACTTCGAAAATCAATGCAGTGGGTGCGCCAGAAAGTGCGTGCCATTCCTGGTGTCGGAGTGGAGGACAAGGGAATCTGCTTCGGAATCCACTACAGGAACGCGCGAAAGCCCGCCGTGGAAAAAGCTCATTTAATCGTCAAGGAAGCTCTGGCCAAATTGGGTCCGGGGTTCGGTCTGCTGTCAGGGAAAAAGATCTGGGAAATCTATCCCACGGACATGGGAAACAAAGGGCTGGCGGCAGCGGATCTGCTGCACCAGATTCCGGGGCGCAAAATGGTGATCTATGCCGGAGACGATACCACGGACGAAACAGCTTTTGCACTGCTGGGGAATGGTGTCACAATACGGGTCGGAAAGTTCCGGGAAACCCAGGCAAACTATTTCCTGCGCGGACCGGCTGAAGTCCTGATGTTTCTTGAGAAGCTGGAGGAAACGCTTACTTGAAAAGAGCCCAGCAGCCCTTTCAGTTCGCCACGGCTTCTTACCTGACGCGGATCTGCAACCAGCGGGCCTCTCGTCTGGTGGAATTGAAAAAAGGACTGGGAGAGTGCAGCGATGCATCCATTTTTTACCACACCTTCCACAGCCTGCGCCGCCACCATTTTCTGACAGAAGGTTTTTCTGATGACTTTGCCCAGTGGATCATGGCCGGCTGCAACCTGGCGGAACTTGCTGAGCAACTGGCTTCTCTCGACCTGCGCGAGTATGCCAATCTCCAGGATCTGAGGAACGATCTCCTGTCATTGCTTGGAAATTACTGCCAGGCCTTCCCTGAGCGCGCCCAGCAAAAGGCCTTTGAACCTTTTTATTTTTCAGAATCCATTGAAGTCTCCCTTCCGCTTGGCATTCAGGCACAGACGCTTGAGGAATTCCAGGAGATTCTGGGTGAACTGAGCAACGCGTCGTTCCATTTCCACTTCGTCACTTCGCGTTTGCGCCTCCATCTGCGAAACAACGATTTCTCGCTGTGGTTTTCCAGCGAACTTGGGCTGGAAGACCTGGCACAGCGCACCAGCCGCATTGATATCTATACCAATACGCTGGAAGCAGCTCGCAAGCAGCTTCTCTACCTGATCAGTCAGGAGCTTGGCCCATGAACGAGCCCCGGCGCGAACCACACACCGTCCATCTGGAAGACTACGTTCCGGTCGTTGGTGCGCCTGAAATGCAGGAACTCCGGGCGCTGGCCTCTCGTCTGAACGGCCGGACTGTGCAAATGGTGAACTCAACCTCGGTTGGTGGAGGCGTAGCGGAAATATTGAGCCGCCTGGTACCCCTGCTCATGGAACTTGGAATCAATATCCGATGGGACGTGATGACAGGCGGAAATGATTTTTTTGAAATTACCAAGGCTTTCCATAACGCGTTGCATGGCGCGCCTTATGAAAAGTCACCGGAAAGTTTTGATATTTTCCTCTCCTACAATGAGCAGAACCGGGCGCGCCTTGAGATGGACAGCGAAATTACGGTGATTCACGATCCCCAGCCGGCGGCTCTGATCAACGGCCGCGAAGACCGTAGCGGGCACTGGATCTGGCGCTGCCACATCGATTTGTCACAACCGAATCCGAAGGTGTGGGACTTTCTTGAGCCTTATGTGGTGCGTTATGACGGCGCTCTGTTTTCTTCGCCGGATTTCACCCATCAGCTTCCAATCCCGCAATATCTCTTCTATCCCAGCATCGATCCGCTGTCTGAAAAGAACCGTGAGCTGGAACCGGAGTTCGTGCGCGGGGTGGTAGAAAGATTTGAAATCGACCCCAAGCGCCCCATCCTCACCCAGATTTCGCGCTTTGACCGGCTGAAAGACCCGGTCGGGGTGGTGCAGGCTTATAAGATTGTCAAACGGTACTTTGACTGCCAGCTGATATTGGCCGGAGGCGGCGCTGCCGACGATCCTGAGGGCGGCAAGGTTCTCGACGAAGTCCGTGAAGTTTCGGCCGGCGACCCCGACATCTTTATTCTCGATCTTCCACCGTGGAGCGCGCTCGAAATCAATGCGCTTCAACGCGCCTCAACAATAATCATCCAGAAAAGCCTGCGTGAAGGTTTTGGGCTGACCGTAACGGAAGCGCTTTGGAAACGGAAGCCGGTGGTTGCGTCGGCTGTGGGAGGAATTCCTATCCAGGTCATCCACAAACAAACCGGGATGCTGGCTCACTCGGTTGAAGGTACGGCATACCAGTTGCGATACCTGCTTTCAAACCCTTCGTTCGCCTCACGCCTGGGGCAGCTTGGGCATGAACATGTCCGCGAGCAGATGCTGATCACCAGCGCCCTCGGCCGCTATATGACGCTATTCCTGCACTCCATCGCCAAAAGTTGATGCCCAGACTTTTTTTTGCAATAGAGAATTCCGCGGCTCGCTCGCATTAAGTTTTCAGCCGGGTTATTTCTTCAGTTCCGCCCTTGCAGAACGAACGGCCTCCAGGAACTTGCGAGCGCTGGCCGTGATGACTTCTGTTTTACCTTCCTGCAGCGCCTTTTTCGATACCAGTTCTCCGCCCACCGCCACCGCGGCAGCCCCGGCCCGAATATATTCCGGAGTAGTTTCAAGATCAACTCCACCAGTTGGAACAAAATCAATCTGCGGAAGCGGACCTCGAAGCGACCTGAGGTATTGCGGTCCGCCCACCGGAGCGCAGGGGAAAACCTTGACCATGTCCGCCCCAGCCTGCCAGGCCGTTACAATTTCCGTTGGAGTCAGGGCGCCCGGGACGCACGCTTTGCTGTAACGCCGCGCGGTTTCAATGACCTTGACATCCAGTGAAGGGGTCACGATAAACTCCGCCCCCGCCACCAAGGCCGCGCGGCAGGTCTCCGAATCGAGCACCGTGCCCGCGCCCAGCAGCACGCTTTCGCCAAAGCGATCCACCACGTGTTCCATCACCCGAAGCGCGTTCGGCACTCCCATGGTAATCTCCACGACGGGAACGCCTCCGGCCACAACAGCCTCGACCGCCATGAACGCGTGTTCCGGGTTGGACACACGGACGATGGGAACAACGCCTACTTCACGAAGCCGGCTTAGGACTTTTTCTCTGCACCACGGCATAGTTTTTAACCCCTTGCTGCGGAAGACTTCTCACTCTGCCATCGTGGGTTCCGGTTTTCTCTTATTCCGAGCAAAGCGAGTGGTCTCGCACTCGAATGAACGTTCTCCCAAAGTTTACTGCTGTCTGGGTTCTGTCTCCTGCAATTCTCAACAAGTATTCAAGAGGCCGCTAACGCGCCACCCGCAGGCTTGCGCCTTTCAGCAGCTTTTCCACTTCCTCCAGTGTAGACCAGTTAAAGTCTCCGGGGATGGTCTGCTTGAGGGCGCTGAACGCGTTCCCGTAACGCACTGCGGCTTCGTAGGAGTTCTTTGCCAGGAACCCGTAAACGAAACCCGCGCTGAAAGAGTCACCGCCGCCGACGCGGTCTACGATCTCCAGGTCATACTTGACGTCTTCATAGAACTTGCCGTCGGCTTTAGCTATGGCCGACCAGGTGTTTCGCCACACCAGCGGGTTTTCGCGCAGTGTAATGGCCACGGCCTTGATTTTGAATTTCTCCTGGAGGCGCTGTGCAATTACCTTGTAGGTTCCCACTGAATTCTCTTTGAATCCTTCATCGTCGGTGCCGCCCGACGCCTTGATCTTGAACACAACGCCGGTATCTTCCTCCGTCGTGATCAGGATGTCGACAAATTCCATCAGCGGTTCCTGGACGGTCTGTGCCTTGTCCGGCGACCAGAGCTTTCCGCGATAATTCAGATCGTAGCTGACCGTAACGCCCGCGCGCTTGGCCGCTTCCAGCGCCTCGCGCGTGACAGCGGCGGCGGAATCACTCAACGCCGGCGTGATGCCGCTGGTGTGGAACCACTTTGCTCCAGCGAATACTTTGCTCCAGTCCACCTCGCCGGGTTTGATGGTGGCAATTGCGGAATACGCGCGATCATAAAGAACGGAACTTGGCCGCGGAGCCGCGCCAAACTCCACAAAGTAGAGGCCAACTCTTCCACCTTCAGACCAGACAATCTGCGAGGTGTCAACCCCGGCTTGCCGCGCACGGTTCTCCAGCAAACGTGCCAGAGGGTTTTTCGGCAGGCGGGATACCCAGCTACTGGTAAGTCCCAGCCGGCTGACGCCCACCGCCACGTTCAATTCGCCGCCGCCGACCTGGACATCAAGAGAATGGGTTTGCTCCAACCGCTGAAAGTTTGGAGGCGCCAGCCGAATCATGGCCTCGCCAAAAGTCACAACATCCGCCATAACGATATCCTCCGCATGAAGTTCAAGCCAAACTGCTAAATATAAGGCTTTCTGAAGAAAAATTCAGCCACTTTCGTACCGGCAGTCAGGGCGCAACTCCGCCAGGAATCAGGAAGGCCGCCGAGATTGTGTAGAATCGGGCTCTCCTTTTGCCTTGCATTGGCTGCGTGACCTCGTATCAGTATACTCCCCAGGAC
>JBJKQZ010000029.1:0-16254 GCA_046704865.1 Terriglobia bacterium | reverse complement strand
AGTTTGCTGAGCAGACAACACTCCCCGCCGCTTTCTCATGGCTGCGCCCTACTTCAGCGGCACGTTACCAGGAGCCTTCCTCGTGAAGCGTATCTTAGCGGAAATAGGTTTGATCTGCAACCGGGGCTGGCGTTTATCGGAATTGGAGGTTGCCACAAAATGAGACACTTAGCGTTTAAACAGCGGTCAGGCTGCGTCTTTCCAGAGGATTAATCCGGACAGAATAACCCTCAATTTTGGCGGGCGTGGAAGCTATGGCCATGCCGATGATATTGGGTCAGAATAGTTATTGGCGTTCATTACGGAGTTCCGGCTGCCCAAATTCGATGCTTGATGGGCCGGGACAAGTCGCAAGCCCCCGCAGGGAAGAAATGTGAGGAGGATCATGGTAAAGCCCGCCATTGAAAAACAGAGCTTTCCAATGCTGATCGGCAGCGCGTGGGTGCGAACTCCGCAGGTGAGAAACATCAATCTTCCCTACGATGGCACGCCGGTGGCGGAGGTTTACGACGCTGGAGCCGCCATTGTCGATCAAGCCATCCAATCGGCGCGGAAGGGCGCGGAGGCCATGGCAGCGTTGGCACTATACGAACGGGCCGAGCTGCTGCATCGGATGCAAGGCCTGTAGGAGCGCGATGCGGAAGAGTTCGCGCGGCTGATTTCCCTCGAGACGGGCAAGACGATCCGCGAAGCGCGCGGTGAAGTGGGCCGCGGGCAGCAGACGCTGGGCGCTTCAGCAGACGCCGCGCGGCACTTGCACGGCGAGGTGGTTCCCATGGAAGCGGCACCCGCAGGCAAAGGCCGCTGGGCAATGACGGTGCGTGAGCCGCTGGGAGTGATCGCCGCCATCACACCGTTCAATTTTCCTTTGAACCTTGCGTTGCACAAAATCGGCCCGGCGCTCGCGGCCGGCAACAGCGTGGTACACAAACCTTCAGAGAACACGCCGCTGAGCGCATTGCGTTTGGCGCGGCTTGCCATGGATGCGAAAGCTCCTGCAGGAGCTTACAACGTGGTGACGGGTTCCGGGGAAGAAACCGGGCGGCAGATCGTGAACGATCCGCGCGTTGCCATGATCACCTTTACGGGCAGCGCTGAAGTGGGGCGCGAAATCCGCGCGGCGGCCGGCCTGCGCAGGGTGACGCTAGAAATGGGCTCTAACTCTTCCGTCATCCTGGAGCCGGACTGCGATTTGGACGTGTTGGTTCCGCGCTGCGTCCTGGGCGCGTATGCGCTGGCCGGGCAGGTCTGTATTTCCGTGCAGAACATCTACGTGCACGAGTCGATTGACGAAGATTTTACTCAGCGTTTCGTGGCAGGAGTGCGAGCGTTGAAAATTGGCCATCCGCTCGACGAAAGCACTGATATGGCTTCCATGATCAGCGAGGCGGCAGCGAAACGCGTGGAAAGCTGGATTCAACGGGCGGTGGCCCGCGGCGCGCGCCTGCTGACCGGTGGAACTCGCCATGGCTCCATCATTGACCCGGCCGTGCTTACCGATGTTCCTGCGGATGAAGATGTCTGCTGCAAGGAGGCATTCGGGCCGCTCGCAGTTATCCATCGATATTCGCAACTTGAAGATGCAATCGCGGCCGTCAATGCAAGCCAGTACGGATTGCAAGCCGGCATGTGTACGCGCGACATCGGCAGGGCCTTTGAGACCGCCCGGAAACTGCGCGTTGGAGGTGTGATGGTGAATGACGTTCCCGCCTTCCGCGTTGACCTGATGCCCTATGGCGGCACCAGGTTGAGCGGCGTGGGCCGCGAAGGCCCGCGTTACGCTATCGAGGAAATGACTGAACTGAAGCTGATCTGCTGGCGGGGCTGATGGGGCGGTTTTCTCGCTTGTCCTGATTACTTTCCATCCACTGAAAAGGCCAGCAGCACATTGCCCGCGATATTATTTGTGTAACCGGCTTCGACGTATAACATGCCATTCACGATGGCTGGGCCGGTTGCGTTCATAGAACCACCATGCGCCACAATGCCGTTGACGGTATGGAATTCACGAAGTGCGTTGAATTCCCAGAGGACCTCGCCATTCCTCGTGTCGTAAGCGCGAAGGTAACCGTCTTCAGATCCTGAGAACACGACTCCCGGAATCAAAGTTGGCGGAGAGCTCTGCGCGGCGCTGCAACCCACCTGTTTATTGCAGGCAGCACTTGGCGGAGGCGCGTACCAGACTCTTTTTCCAGTCGCAGCACTGAGCGCGAACAATCCACCCCCGGCATTGGGATTGTTCGGGTCCCAATCTGACAACGGAAAATAGGTGACCTTTCCGTTCGCCGCTCCTCCCCATTCAATTCCGCCGAGCGGGCCACCCTTCCCGATGCGAGTTTCCCAGATGATCTTGCCTTTTTCATCAGGGTTGAGGGCATAGACTACTCCTGATTTTTGTCCCACGATCAGGGTACTTCGACCGTCTGATAGCTTCCGAAGGATGGGCGGCGACCCAAAGTCGAAGTCGTTTCCGGGGTCGGCCGGGCAGTTGACTTTGCCCGGCGCCACGCAGGCAATGTTCCAAAGATCGTTTGCTGAAAGCTGCCGGTGCCAGAGCATCTTGCCGTCGCTCATGCGAAGCGCAATCACAGCGTCCGTAAAGGGGCTGGGAGGATCGGAATAACTGTTTCCCGTTGCTACGTAGATCTCCTGTTTCGTGGCGTCAACCGTCGGCGGCGACCAAACTGCTGCTCCGGATGGCCCCCACATCGGTGTGCCCACTGCATTCTTGCGCCCCGTGGGACGAGCCACTTGAGGAATTGTGTAGGTCTTCCAGATTTGTTTGCCCGTCCGTGCATCCAGCGCCACCACGCTGCCTCGAAAGGTGCAACAAGGATATTTGGGGTCAATCGCCGCCCCTTCTTCGCCGGAAGAAACTGGAACGTATAGCCGGCTGTTATAGAAGACTGGCGAGCCGGTGATTCGTGCCGCCGGATGTGGATCAACGTGGGTCTTCCACAGCAGTTTTCCTGACGTCGAGTTCACGGCGTAAACATTGCCGCCGACATCGCCAAAATACACGACACGACCGCCGAACCCGGGCGTGACCGTCGTCTTGACAGTGGTCGGAGCTTTGAATATCCAGTTGATGCATCCCGTTTGGGCGTCCAGTGAGTAGACCGTGCCATCCTCACTGCCCGCGTAGATCCTGCCGCCGAATACCGAGGGCTGGCCATATGTGGCGTAGGCGCCAGGGAACCCAAAAGCCCATTTCAGTTTGAGCTTGGGAACCTGAGTTTTGTTCAGCCGGGAAACGGCCTCCGAGACAAAACGGCTGTTTTCCAAGCCCGCACCCCAGGATGTCCAGCCGGGATCGTCCACGAGCGGGACGGATTTTAATGTGCAAAATCCGGCGTGACTTTTCTGTTCTTTGGGCTCAGAAGCGGAAAGGAACCGCGCAACGGAAATCCTTTCCTTCCTGGTAAGCTGGCGGCCTACGGACCTCATATCTCCAGTCTCAAGCGAGCGCTCGAAGTAGCTGCGCGAGAGTTGGCCGAGAACAGCTTTTGACGGTGCGCGGGTTTCCTGGCCGCTGCGATGACACATAGAACATTTCTGTTGAAAGATAGCCGCTCCGTCAGAACTTTGCGCTAGCGCCTCGCTGCAAAGGCCGAACATCAGAATCAGGATTGAGAGAACGCTCGTCCATTTTTTCATGCCACATCCAGGAGCACAAACTTGCATGCTTGTCGAGTAAGCAGACACCCAGAGGATTAGATGACAACCCTGGCAATGTTGTTGCGCGAATCCTTACTTTTAAAAGAACAAGCAGCATTTACCTGCTCTCTTCAAAAAACTGTCGAGCCTTGCCGCAAAATCCTGAAACATGTGGACACCCGGAGGAAATGCTTGCGAGTGAGGCTGGAGATACTTCTAACAGAGAGTTCGGGACAGCCGGACGTGGTGATACTATCCATAGCTACGTCCGTCCTGATCATAGAGAAACTCTGCACTTTGGAAGGAGCCAAGGATGCGATCTATTCTTTCCGTAATTGTGTTGATGGTTTCATTTTGTGTTCCCGGCCTTGCGCAAGGGCCACCAAAGCTCTCGCCGTTTACACAACAGTACGTTTCGGTTGATGCTCCGGTCATAGCCTTGACGCACGTTCGGGTGATTGATGGAACGGGCGCTGCGCCGCGCGAGGACCAGACGATTGTGGTCAAAGATGGGCGCATATCTGCGGTTGGCGATGCCGTGGCCATTCCCCCAGAAGCAAAAGTGCTGGACCTCAAAGGCCACACTGTAATCCCCGGCCTCGTGGGTATGCATGACCACCTCTTTTATCCCAACCAGCTTGCGGAGCGAGCGATTGAAGGACCTGTGATCATCTACAACGAAATGGGGTTCAGCTTCCCGAGGCTCTATCTGGCCTGCGGAGTTACCACCCTGCGCACCACCGGCAGTATTGAACCCTATACCGATCTCAGCTTGAAAAAACTGATTGATAAAGGCAAGACTCCCGGTCCCGCGATGTTCATCACCGGGCCGTACCTGGAAGGTGCCGGAGCCTTTACGCCCAACATGCATGAGCTCACAGGACCCGCCGATGCCACGCGGACGGTGAATTACTGGGCGAGTGAAGGCGCGACTTCCTTTAAGGCCTACATGCACATTACGCGCGCCGAGTTGAAGTCAGCCATTGATGCGGCGCACGAACACGGCCTCAAGATCACCGGCCACTTGTGCAGCGTCGGGTTTATTGAAGCCGCGGCTCTTGGCATTGATGATCTGGAACACGGTTTGTTTGTGGATACGGAATTCGTTCCGGGGAAAAAGCCCGACATTTGTCCATCGCAGACGGAAACCGCGAAAACAATGGCTTCACTCGACATTGAGGGCGCGCCTGTGCAGACGATGATTCGCGACCTCGTTGCGCATCACGTTGCGGTAACTTCCACGCTGCCGGTGTTTGAACTCAGCATCCCGGGCCGGCCGCCGCTTGAGCCGCGCGTGCTGGCGGCGCTCTCCCCCGCTGCGCGGATTGACTATCTCACCATACGGGCCAGGGTTGGCGAGCGCACCCAATCCAACGCGGCTGTGCTGCTCCAGAAAGAGATGCAGTTCGAGCGCGACTTTGTGAGGGCCGGCGGCCTATTGCTGGCTGGAGAAGATCCCACTGGTTACGGAGGTGATCTGGCCGGCTTTGGCGACCAGCGCGAAGTGGAATTGCTGGTCCAGGCTGGATTCACGCCCGAAGAAGCCATTCATATCGCCACTGAAAACGGAGCCAGGTTCCTGGGAATTGATTCACAGACCGGCACCATCGCCGCAGGCAAAGACGCCGACCTGGTTGTGATCAACGGAAACCCGGCAAAGAAGATTGACGACATTGAAAAAGTGGAAACGGTTTTTAAGGATGGTGTCGGTTACGATTCCGCCAAACTCATCAATTCAGTTGACGGCGCGGTGGGGCTGCACTAGCGCCGTGTAATGTATTGCCGCACGCCCTGAGGAAGATGGACTGATCGCGTTGACTCCACCCCTGGCTTGCGGTATGCTCGCGCCCAACCAGAAATCCAGGGAAAATTTTATAAGGAGATCAACCATGATTCGGCACGTCATGACGGCGGGAATTTTAATGTTGCTATCTGCGGCGGTCTGCCTGGCGGCAGATATTAACGGGCGTTGGGAAGGCAGCATCAGCGGCCCGAACGGCGATTTCCAACTGGTTTTCAACTTCCACGTTGAGGGAAACAAGCTGACAGGCACGGTGGAAACTCCGAATGGTGACAATCCCATCAGCGACGGAAAAGTGAACGGCGACCACCTTTCGTTCAAGACCCACTTCAACGACAGCGACATTGACCACGAAGGCACAATTTCGGGCGACACTATCAACCTGAAGGTGGAGGGGCCGTGGGGCGATTCGGAAATGAAGCTCAAGCGAGCCGTGGAGAAAAAGGCTCCCTGAGCTCAGTTGCGAGCCAGTCCTGAGTAGCACTGGAATCCTGTGTCTCCCAGCGGCAGCCGTTGGGGTTCCTCCGCAGGCAACTCTTATGGTTTGAACGGTTCGTCAGCTGAGGGACCATAAATGCTGGGTAGCGGAACATCGTTCATCCGCAGGTAGACGCCCAGTTGTGCCCGGTGGTGAACCATGTGGTTCAGGAACATCTGGCGGTAAGCCATAAAGCGGTTGGCCTGAAAAATCGTTTTACCCTCGAATGCCAAGGTCCAGTTCTGTTCCCATGCCTCCGCTGTTGTGGAGGCCAGCGCGGGGCGGACTTTGGCCGCGTGATCATCCAATACTTTTACGAGTTGTGGTCCAGATTCAAAGGGGACGGGTTTGTAACTGCCAGAAGAGAAATCAAGCCCTGGCGCAGTCAACACCGTAATCCCGAAGCCGGCTAATTCAGCCAGGTGCGCTGCCAACCGGCCTAGCGGCATGGATTTTTCATGTGGCCGATAGTCACCCCTGTCGGCCGGAACCCGTCCCAGCATCTTGCGCGTACTTGCCATTTCCTGGTCGAATTCGGTCAAAAGCGCTTCAGTGATCGACATGAAATCCTCTCTGTAAGTGATTGTTCATTTTTGCGAAAAGCTATTATAGGCGAATAAAAAGCGAAAAATCAAGAAAATACGTAAATGAGCAATCCACGGGTTCCACACACTGCTCCGATGCAGTTCTCTTCGTCTTGCGACGGCAAAGAGCCTCGGAACCGATACTCCACCCTAGGGATCAAACCGGATTGACCTCTCTTGGCGCCTGCGAGGTGGGCGCCTGTGGCTACCTCAAGCACCAGCAAGGGCAGAGATGTCTGCCACCATTGCTAAGTTTAGAGGCTAACTGTATGAGAGGAAGATTGGAGCGGGTCAGAATCGATTTTGGCCTGCTCCAAAGTACCCACCTGTATCGAACAACTTCATGTGAGTGGCGGATGAACTCAGTGGAGGGAGGGAGCCGTAGCAGGAATGCCTTCTGTCCCGATTACTTAACACCAGTGAGAGTCTGCAAGGGCATCGTGCCAACGGATGCCTCGTTGGTTTTGCTGCTGAGGCAGTAATGTCCGTCGGCAGGTCGGTAACCTGACATCAACGCGTCAGCCTGTGTCATGATTTCCCCTGGCTTATTGCCATACAGTTTTCCGCCCTGGCAATAGTAGTACCCGGACTGTTTTTTGGTCCAGACACTCACACGTTCTCCGGCGTGCATCTCCGCCGGTTGCTTCTTTGCAAAGAGGGCGGACAAATCGCCTAGATTGGGATCGCTGGATACAGAGGCAAGCCACTGTTGGAAGCGCAGGGAGAGATTATCTGCAGATGCTGATGCTATGCCGGAGTCTTCGACTGCACAGTAATGCCCGTCAGCTGGCCGGTAGCCCGAACTCAGTGCGTCAGCCTGAGTCATGATTTCGCCGGGCTTGTTGCCGAACAGCGTTCCGCCCTGGCAATAGTAAAAGCCCGATTGCTTTTTCGCCCACACGCTTACGTCGTCTCCGGCTTTGGGCAATGCTGTGGACGGATGTTTGTGGGCCAGAGCGAATATTTGCATCAGGTTTGGCAGGTCACTCCCGTCCATCAGCCAGGCACGGATGGGAGAGTTGTAGATCATCAGGATTACGGCAATGACCAGAAGAAAGGTGGGAATCAGAGGGTTCGACGTCATCATGGAATTCGTTGCAGGCGATGGTCTGTGCAGATGATCGCCTGACTCATTCTGATGCCCGAGGGTACGTCCATTTCCAAAATTCAAGACGATCTTCTCTACCAGACTTAAGGGCTTACCCAAAACGTCGAGTAATCGCTTGGCTTGTAGATCCATTTCAATATTCCTTCGTCCGCAAAACAGTTCCTATCCGGACGTCTGGTTTTTGAGCCCCTCCGTTTCCCCCGCGATTCGCCGGACTTAATATCTGTCCCGTATTGCGGACCCGCGTATTAAGATGGCCCCTTGGCCGATCCATTCTGGAGTTTTATCTGGCGAAGGCAGCTCGCGCGCAATGAATACCAAGTTCGCCACCAGGCAGGATCCTGATAAATAGAGCAATCCTGCCAGTGGAACGACGAGGCAAACCGTTTCACCTTACACGCCGGAGGATGTCATCTCCGTCCGCCATTGCCGCCGAGATTGCCATTCCCACCAACATTGCCATTTCCTCGGCCTGACCCACTGCCATTACCGTTTCCACCGCCGTTGCCGTTTCCACCACCATGGCCTGAGCCGCCACCGGAACCTGAGCCACCGGACCACCCTGATCCACCGCCTGCGGCTGAACCGCCACCGGCGCCTGATCCGCTACTCGAGCCAGATCCACTTCCAGCTCCAGCACCGGCCCCGCTACCCGATCCGGAGCCACCGCCCGGGCCAGATCCTGAAACACCGGCCATTGCGGTAGAGGCATTTGAATAACTGTTGTGCAGGGAGGACCCCATGACTTCAAGCACAGCAAACGCAACCAGGCATATCAGTACGAGCATCAGGGCATATTCTGTCGAATTCTGAGCATCATCGTTGTTCCACAACAATTCCCGGAGTCTGTTCATAGGCATCCACCTCTATCGTCAGCATTAGCGGCGCCTCGCCGCCTGCAATCATCCGTTTTGAAGGATTCCAGGAGCAGTGCATCAGTACCATCTTCGAGGTACGAATTCAGAGCCAAATTGCTTCACGACTGCCGAAAGCTCACGATACACTTGAGCCCTGCAGTTGAAACCCGACCGTGAGCATTTTCGTCACCTCCCAAATTCGGCGGTATGCCCACTCCGCGTTTCTCCGCAGGACAAAACAAGTGCTCCAGAAGCTGAATGTGTTGTTTTGGCCTCTGGAAACACTTAACACTGATTAAGACTAAAGCCATAATCCTGACTACTCAATTGGGTGATTCCACGAACAAATTGAATTAAGCGCTGGAATTGGACTTGGACTTTCCCTTGCAAAAATGCGGAAATACCTGACATCCAAAGTGCAAATTGATGCACACTGAAGTCCCGCACTTTGGCGATGCAGTGGATCGCAGCGTTATATGAATTTGCGGACTTGTGGATGCTTCAAGTTACGGGCCGGCAGCTACAGAGCGTTGCCACACAAGCTCTTACTATCTGCCGAACACAAATTTGCGGCGTCTTGACTTTATAGAATTAACGATCGTGACAATTGTCCTGTGCGCTGATCCATCGAACCGAAGACCGGCGGGCAAGGGGCTGTGATGGCGCACCCTCGTTGCTCCAATCATGTAGCTGCGCTCAGCTCAGTATGTTTAAGGCGGGGGAGAATTACTTCTGCTCCATCAGAATTTTTACTATGCGAGATTTCTGCGCATCAATTTCCCGGATTTTCTGGCGCAATGGCGGGAAACTGTTTTGCCAGAAGACCTGTTGTTTGTCCGGGCTGGTCATCCCGGCCTGTGCTTTGAGCGCGATCTGCTGCTGGACGACCTGGAGTTTCCGGTGATCCAGCGTGATAATATCTCCCAGGTCCTTCATTTCGTCGCGTAGTTTTTTATTGGGCAATTCCCACGCGTGGTAGATTTGCAGTTCATCGACGTTGAGGGCGTCCAGTTGCTCCCGCCATTTTTCGGCCAGCAGTGCCAGCGTTGTGCAGGCATCGCTGTAGTCTGCCGGACCGGCCATCACGCGGTCTTCAGCGGCACTGAGATTACTTTCGTAAATTTGTGCCAGGGCATAATCCCGGAGGAATTTCCTGACGCGGGCACTCTGGTACCCGTGTGCCACTCCGCCTATTGCGCCAAAACCCAGCGCGCCCAGGAAGACAACTGCCAAGGCGTATGCGGCTACCCTGTGCCTTTTTCTGAAAGGTCTGCGGCCCTCGGGTTCGCGCGCCAGGATGGCCTTCCAGACCTTGTGTGCCAGAGAGGCCAGGAGCAATACACCGCCAAGACAGGCGACGCGCCGGGCCGTCGAGCCAATAGAAACGACGGGATTGGAAGCAGTTGCCTGGATGGTGATCTCCAGAAAAACCGATGCCCCGGCCATCAAAAGACCCAAAGCAACATAGAGCCCCTTGGCGGACTTAAGTGGCAGGGGAGCCAGTATTACGGGCGATCCTGCATAGCGGATACTGTAAAATACGCGGCGGCTGCCGGGCATTAGAAGCCGCCTGCGTATTCGACCCCGTACCTGGAGCCGCTGGCCCGTCCCGGAATTTTCCCACTCGACTGTGACAACCTGATTCACTTCGTTGTTCTTTTCGCTCGTATACCGGATGTCATCTTTTGACAGATTTTCAGTCTGGACGTCTTCAACTTCGCCGGAAGCGGTCTGTATGGAAACCGGGCGCTGCATAAAGATCGTGTTTGACACCCGCCTCTGCTGACCCGCGGCATTGCCGTCGGTGCAGGGCATGCTCCGCTCGTCAGTTTTGGCAGAGCGCGAGGATTGCATGGCGAATTTCCATCCCGTCTTTGAGCCACAGGCCTGACAGTGCCTATGCACATTACCGCCGCATTCCAGAACTTCAATCTCGTCAAGTGAGAGCGGTTGCAGGCTGGCGTTCCCACACTGCTGGCATTCCAGCAGGCCGCGGGATTCGCCGGGTTTCCTGGGCCGCGCGGGAAAGTCGATTCCCCAGAAGTAAGGATAGTTTCCCAGCGCTTCAACCCCCAAATCCGTTTCTCCGGTTGAGGTGGCTTCCAGAACTCTGACTACCCGAAACTCGCCACGCAGATTGTTTTCCAGATTGGTCAAAAGAATTTTGCAGGCAACTGAAACCGGACGGTCCAGCCTGATATGAGCGCCAAAACGATTCACTTCCACCGCATGGCCGCCACATTCGAAGGCCTCGCCCGTTTCTGTCAGGCCTTCCGCCCGAAGCGGGATCATGAACATCAGCCGATCCGACCTGCGCGATTGCGATTCTTTCTTCAGTGCCATCGATTCATCCCGCCCGGCGGTACGCCCAGACCGCCCAGCCTGCTAATAGTCGAATCGTCAGGAGAGCCCCCGACCATGAGTGGCGAAACACGGCTGCGGAGGGGACTTCATTCACTTGCCGCTGGCGGGAGGCTCTTCAAGGCTGCTTGCCTGAGCGTGGGAATACAGCCTTATTGACTGCAAACGCTCTCTTCGCTGCCAAGAGACCCTTTCAGGATCTCGGCAACAGAGTTTTGCTGTGTTATCTCGTGGAAGCCCTGGGAAAGGACCGTTGAATCGTTGGAAGGGTCAAGTGAATAGAATTCAATGCCTGTGGTGCAAGGCATGGAAGGAACAGCTTTCAGACTGTAGGTTTCAACTCTGCCGTCCACTACCGGCCCGGGAATGTAGAGGTACGAATAACCGCCCTTCCGGCCGCTGGCGAGCATGCCATCGATCAAATCCGCCGCCTGGGCTGATGCCGGTTGTCCCCAAGGGCCGAGTTGAGCCAGCGTTGTGCTATAGCTCCGATTGTAAGTGACCGCGTAGGTGATCTCTGCTGTTTCAATCGTTCTCAGGTTCGCGACCGCAGCCGCCTGGTTTGCTGCCATGCGGGCTCGCATCAAATTGGGAATTTCAATAGCTGCAAGGATCAGCAGGATGGTGACGACGATCATCAACTCCGTCACGGTAAAGCCGCGGGAAGCTGTTGAGCGTTGGATTGGCATGGGAGTTCAATTTCCGGATTCTGCGGAATTGCGGCGATAGAAGGGCAGGGAAGTCACTTCCGCCGCTGCGCCCGAGCCGGCCTCAAGGCGCGTACCCGGCTCGATATGCTCCTTGCGGACATAAGCGAGGGCGATGGTCTTATTGAGTGTAGGTGAAACACAGGCGCTGGTGATCTCTCCAACTTCCTGACCCTCAAGGACCAATTTTTCTCCGGGCGCGGGAGGTTCCGGACTGTCGATGGTTACACCCGCGAGCTTCCAGTTGACGTGGCCCCGGCTTCGCGCACGCTCCACGATTTCCTGACCGATGTAGCAGCCCTTATTGAAGCTTAGGGCGTTCATCAGATTGGCTTCAAGCGGCAGCGTGTCTTCACCAAGTTCCGAACCATAACGTGGAATGCCAGCTTCGATCCGTAGCGATTCCAAGGCTTCGGTTCCACAGGGAAGCATTCCGTAACTTGGCGCCTGGCCGCAAGCTGCACCCCACAAGCCCAGCATGCCCTTAGGGCCCACCCAGACTTCGTAACCTTCTTCGCCCGTGTTGGAGGCCCGGACCACCCGAACCGGGAATCCCGCGTAGTTGGTGGCAAAATGGTCAAATTCCTTCATGGCTGGCAGATCCACATGCAGTGTTTTCTCCAGCAAGCCAACCGCCTTGGGGCCCTCAAAGGCCAGCGCGTAACTTTCCAGCGGCTCAATTTGAACCTGGTCTCCGATAATATATCGGCGCAGAATGTTCATGGCTTTAGCAGCCAGATTGGCGTCAGTATCCACCAGCATCCGGTCCCGTGCCGCATAAACTCGAATATCGGCAAGAATATGTCCCTGTGGATTCAACACCGTTGCATAAGTGCCCTGACCAGCTGAAAGTTTTTTGATGTCATTGGACACGATCCGATGCAGAAACTTCTGGCTGTCGCGTCCCGTCAGGGCAAACCTGGCGCGGAAGGAGAAATCAAAAAGGCCCGCAGCCGTGCGCACTGCCTGGTGCTCTTCGCCAGAGTGGGTGAACCGCGTGGGAACGAGGGCGCCGTGATATTCGCCAAGAGTCGCTCCCTGTGAGACATGGTAGTCAGCCAGCGGAGTCCGAATGAGGTCTTCCGTCATCAGTTGTTTGCCTCGATTGACTTGGAATGCAAATCGGGCGAAGCGCCTGGGTCCACCCTCGGGGAGCATCCCGGCCCATTGCCCTATTTGTTGATTTGGATGGGTATCGCCGTGGGCCCGACTGGAGCCGGCGTCACCTTCACCAGATGGCCGGTCCACGAGGTCATCTCCTGCTCATTGGAGAGCAGATCCTTCAACGTTGTCTTGCTCAGGACCTGGTCAATCACCTGCTGCACGGCGCGCCACAGTGAACGGACCGAACAATCCACCGAGTTTGTGCAGGAGCTTTCGCTGCCGGAATGTTCTTCGCAAAAGCCTGGATCGTAGAGACGTCCGCCCAGAATCGCCAGCGCTTCTCCTACGACGATCTTGTCCGCCCCACGCGACAGCGCGTATCCGCCGGCCTGTCCCCGGACGCTCTTTACCAGACCGCCGCGCCGCAGGATACGCATCAGCTTGGCAACGTAAAAATTCGAGATGCCTTCCTTCTGGCTGATTTTGGGAATTGTCAGGCTTCCACCCTCGCCTTCCCGCGCCAGCCGAAGCAGGCATCGCAGTCCGTATTCTTCCTGGGATGTCAGTTTCATGGTAATTCTCCCGGAGGCACGAAGGCGTGCAACCGGACTCCTTCGCTGATTTTTACATCATTCCCAGTTGCAGCCTGGCCGCTTCAGACATCATGCCTGTATTCCAGGGGGGATCCCACACCACTTCCACTTTCACTTCTTTCGCATTGGCCATCACGCGAATCTTGTCCTCCACCTCGCCCGGCAGCGACATGGCTGCGGGGCATGCGGGACTGGTCAGCGTCATCTTGACGGAAACCTCCGACGGCGGCCTGACGTTGATCTCGTAAATCAAACCTAGCTCGTAAATGTTGACTGGGATCTCCGGGTCGTAGCAGGTCTTGACCGCTTCGACGACTTTCTCCTTAAGTGCGTCAGCCTCCGGGCCATCGGCCGGGGCCGCTTCCCCCGCAGCCGAAGTCTTCGGTTCGGACACTGCGGCGCCAGCATCGTTGTCCGGCACCGGCTGTTCGTTGGCTTTATTGTTCTCGTCCATCGATAACCTGTCGTTATTCCGTGGTTACGGTCTTTTCTTCGCCCTTCAGCGCTGACCGTAGTGTATGCCATGCCAGCGTCGCGCACTTCACCCGCACGGGAAACTCCGCCACGCCTGAAAACACTGCCAGTTTGCCAATTTCTGCATCCGCCGCATGATTTCCATTTGCTTCACCCGTTACCAGCGCGTGAAACTTCTCAAACAGCGCATCAGCTTCCGCCAATGTCTTGCCCTTTACCGCTTCCGTCAATAGAGATGCCGAAGAAGTGGAAATCGCGCAGCCGGAACCCTGGAACGCAACGTCGCTGATACGGTCATTCTGGAGCTTCAGGTAAATTGTTACCCGGTCGCCGCAGAGCGGGTTGTAGCCCTCAGCGTGATGATCGGCGCCCTCAAGAACGCGGTAGTTCCGGGGCTTCTTGCTGTGGTCCAGGATCACTTCCTGGTATAAGCCACGTAGATCCGGCATCAGCCCAGCAACTCCTTTACCTTGTGGATCCCTGCAACCAGCGCGTCAATCTCTCTCTTCGTATTATAAAACGCCAGTGAAGCGCGGGTGGTTGCCGGAATCCCAAAGCGTTCCATCAGCGGCTGCGCGCAATGATGCCCGGTACGTACTGCAATGCCTTCCTGGTCCAGAATGGTGCCGACATCGTGGGGATGGATGCCTTCCATTACAAATGAAATTACGCCCGCCTTCTTTTCCGCCGTGCCGATGATCTTCAGTCCCTGTATGCGGCTGACGGCATCCGTCGCATAAGCTAGCAATTCATCCTCGTAAGCGGCGATGTTTTGCATCCCAACTTGGTTCAGATAATCGATCGCGGCGCCCAGTCCGATGCCGCCAGCGATATTTGAAGTTCCCGCCTCAAATTTGTAGGGCAGGGAATTGTAGATCGTCTTCTCGAAAGTTACGGACCTGATCATGTCGCCGCCGCCTTGGTAGGGTGGCATGGCGTCCAGCACGTCTGCCTTGCCGTAAAGCACGCCAACGCCTGTGGGTCCGTAAAGCTTGTGGCCTGAAAACGTGTAAAACTCGCAATCGAGCGCCTGAACGTCCACTTTGAGATGCGGCGCCGCCTGCGCACCGTCCAGCAGAACAGGAATGTTTCGGCGGTGGGCGGCGGCAATCATTTCGTGCACGGGATTGATAGTGCCCAGCACGTTGGATACGTGCACCACGGCAACGAGGCGCGTCTTCGGCCCCAGCAGTTTTTCAAATTCATCGAATAGAAGCTCGCCCCGATCGTTGATGGGCGCAACGCGCAGTTTTGCGCCCTTTTCTTCGCGTAGAATCTGCCACGGAACAATGTTCGAGTGGTGCTCCATGGGGGTGATCAGGATTTCGTCACCGGCCTTCACAGCCTTCCGGCCAAAGCTGTTTGCCACCAGATTGATGGCTTCCGTTGCCCCGCGAACAAAAATGATTTCCTTGCTGTCGCGCGCGTTCAGGAAACGCTGCGCCTTCACGCGGGCGTCTTCATAGGATTTAGTGGCGCGTTCGCTCAGTTCATGAACGCCGCGATGGATGTTTGAACAGTCCCGGCGGTAGAAATTCTCCTCTGCCGCGATCACCGCCAGCGGCTTCTGGCTGGTTGCAGCGTTGTCCAGGTAAATCAGTGGTTTCCCGTGGACGGCCTGATCGAGGGCTGGGAATTCCTTGCGAACGCGCTCAACGTCAAATCCGGCTGAAGACTCGCGAGTGGTTGCGTCAGTAACTTGATGCGGAGTAATTGCCATGGTCCTTTTCCAAAATTCCCAGCCTTTTCAGCCGCTCATCTTTTCAAGCAAGGCGGCCATCAGCCTTTCCCGGAGCGGCTGGTACTTGACCCGGTCCACAATGTCCGCGGCGAAGGCGACGATCAGCAGGCTCCGCGCTTCTTCCAGCCCGATGCCGCGCGAACGCAGATAAAAGATCGCTTCAGGATCGATCTGGCCGATGGTCGCTCCATGCGTGCACTTGACGTCGTCAGCAAAAATTTCAAGCTGCGGGTTGGTGTTGATCGTGGCGGATTCGGATAGCAGCAGGTTCTTCTCACTCTGTTTGGAGTCGGTTTTCTGCGCATCTTTCCGAACCATGATTTTGCCGTTGAATACTCCCGTCGACTTGCCGTCAAGAATGCCCTTGTAGAACTCGCGGCTCGCGCAGTGCGGCTGCGCGTGATCGATAGCTGTGTGGTTGTCAATCAACTGCTGGCCGTTCGTCACGTAAAGGCCGTAAAGATATCCCTCCGCACCTTCACCGTCCAGCACCGTGGTCAGCTCCTCGCGACCCAGTCGGGCGCCGAACTGGATGGAATTGGTTACGGTGGCAGCGTTGCGCGCCGTGTAAGCCAGTACTGTGGCCACATGGAATGCCGCCTCACTCTCATTCTGCAGCTTGACGTAATCGACGTGGGCGTTTTCTTCCGCAACAATTTCCGTGACGGCGTTGTTGAAATAAACGCCTCCGTCGAGCCCTACATAACTTTCCACCAGCTTTAACTGGCTGCCTTGCCCCGCGATCACCAGGTTGCGGGGATGTGCAATCCAGGGCTCGCCGCCGCCCGT
>JBJKQZ010000028.1:0-3711 GCA_046704865.1 Terriglobia bacterium | reverse complement strand
GAGTGAAAGCAATCAAGACCTTATTCGAATTTTTCAGTAGCGACGGGGCTGGCGGGGATTTAAATGTGATTCACGTTGAATGAGGAGAGAGTGAACAGTCCGGACTTGCTTGCGGTAAGCCTTGTAGTGATCCTGTTGATCCGGACCGCCTGACGCTCGTCCTGCGGCCCGAAACCTATGACGTAATTATTCTACTGTACGCGCGAACTTGCAGCTTACATTGCGGCAATAGCGGGTGGTGTCGCCGGTTTTCTTGTCCGTTTTTTCTAGCAGAATCGGCGAACCGCAGTCCGGGCAGGGTTCTGACTCGGGCTTGTCCCACACTGTAAATTTGCATTCCGGATAGCGCGTGCAGCCGTAGAAAACCTTCCGGCGTTTTGTCCGCCGCACCACAATCTCTCCCGTGCAGCCGGTTTCCGGACAAGGTATTCCCAGCGTTTCGCGCTTGACGAACTTGCACGTTGGATAGTTGCTGCACGCAATGAATTCGCCGTAGCGCCCGTGCTTTTTCACCAGGTTGTTGCCGCACTCCGGGCACTTTTCATCCAGTGGAACGTCGCCCACGGCGGTTGCCGCGCCTTCCTTGATCACAATCTTCTTGGTGTTGCGGCACTCAGGATAGCCGGTGCATGCCATAAAGTAACCAAAGCGACCGCGCTTCAAGGCCATGGGTTTGCCGCATTTTTCGCAGGTCTGCTCGGGAACTTCCGGAGCGGTGGACGGCGTTCCATATTTGGCAGCCAGTTCCGGCGGCACATCGCTGGTGTTTTTGCAGTCAGGATATCCGGTGCAGGCCAGGAACCTTCCGCTGCGCCCCATCCGGATCACCATCGGCTTGCCGCACTTTTCGCAATTGACCTCAGTAGGAATGCCCTCGCCCTTCAGGTCAACCATTTCGCGCTCAGCCGCCTGAAGGTCTTTCTGGAATTTCTCGTAGAACTCAGTCAGCGCACCCGTCCAGGCCAACTTTCCGTCCTCAACTTCATCAAGTTCTTCTTCCATGCGCGCCGTGTAGGCGACGTCGAAGATGTCGGTGAAGCTCTTGACCAGCAGATCGTTCACCACCATGCCGAGCTCGGTCGGCAGGAACCGTCCCTGGTGTTTTTCCACGTAATCGCGGTTTTGAATCACGGAAAGAATAGTGGCGTAGGTTGAAGGCCTCCCGATGCCCTTCTCTTCGAGCGCCTTCACAAGAGTTGCCTCGTTGTAACGCGGAGGCGGTTCTGTGAAATGCTGTTCGGGCAGCAAGCCAAGCAGGCGCAGCATTTCCTCTTTCTCGACTGCCGGAAGGCTGGATTTTGCCTCTTCATCATCTTCCGGCACCTTATCGTCGTGGCCCTCTTCATAGACAGCGCGGAAGCCTTTGAACTTTTCTACCGATCCCGTGGCGCGCAATTGATAATCGCCGGCGGAAATGTCAATGGTGGTCTGGTCAAAGACCGCAGGGTTCATCTGTGACGCGACAAAACGCTGCCAGATCAGCCGGTAGAGCTTGAGCTCATCGGCAGAAAGCTGCTTGCGCAGGGATTCGGGCGGGCGATCCATGGAAGTGGGGCGGATCGCTTCATGCGCGTCCTGTGCGCCCTTCTTGCTCTTGTATCGGACGGCTTGTTCCGGTAGATATTCAGGGCCGAAGGTCTTGTTGACATAGTCGCGAACACTTTCGAGCGCGCTCTCCGCAACACGGGTTGAATCCGTGCGCATGTAGGTGATCAGTCCCACGGGGCCTTCGCCAAGGTCGATGCCCTCATAAAGCTTCTGCGCCAGCATCATGGTTTTCTTGGCAGTGAAGCGCAGCTTGCGGACGGCTTCCTGCTGTAGTTTGCTGGTGATGAAGGGCGGCACCGGAAACTTGCGCCTCTCGCGCGTTTCAACCGATTCAACCTTGTAGCTGGCTTTTTCGAGTGCCGTGCGGTGCGTATCTGCTGCGGCCTGGTCCGGAATCTCCAATTCCTTGCCCTGAAACTTGAGCAAGCGCGCTTCAAACGGCGGCGGATTTTTGCCCTCGAGCCTGGCGCCGATGGTCCAGTATTCTTTCTTATTGAACGCCTGGATCTCGCGTTCGCGTTCCACAATCAGACGCAGGGCCACCGTCTGCACGCGGCCGGCGGAGATGCCGCGCCGCACTTTGTCCCACAGCAGCGGGCTCACCTGGTATCCCACCAGGCGGTCCAGAACACGCCGCGCCTGCTGGGCGTCAACCAGCCGGGTGTCAATTTCCTGGGGATTCTCAAAAGCTTTTCGGATGGCTTCCCGGGTGATTTCATTAAAAAGGACCCGGTAAAATTTCCTCTTTTTCGAGTCCAGCAGCTCGCGCAGATGCCAGCAGATCGCCTCACCTTCGCGGTCCGGGTCAGCGGCAAGATAGATCGTATCCACGTCCTTGGCGGCGGACTTTAGCGACTTGATGGTCTCCTTCTTGCTGGGGATCATTTCATAATTCGGCTTGAAATTGTTCTTCAGGTCCACGCCCAGTTCCTTCTTGGGAAGATCCATCACGTGTCCCATTGAAGCCTTGACCGTATAGCCGGAACCCAAATACCGGTTGATCGTCTTGGCCTTAGCCGGTGATTCGACGATAACAAGCGATTTAGCCATAACTTACCAACCCATGCGCGGACCAAAGCTGAATGATCCGTTTCCCTTAGATGTCCTTTTCCAAATCTGGTTACTGTCCATCATAGCTTACGGATGAAGTTTTTGCCTGGCAACTGGCGGATCAGGCCGTTCATTTCCAGTTCCAGCAGGACCTGCATGACCTGTGCCTGAGGCAACGGCACGGAGTCCAGTATCCCGTCCACAAAAAGCGCCTCATCCACCCTAAGTGCTTCAAAAACCTTCTTTTGTGCCGGCGTCAGAGACTGCTCAAAAAGCTGGCCGGAGTCCGCAAGACCTTGCCCATCATTGGACGCTTCCCCGGAAGGCAGAAGTTGCATCCGAACCTCCGGTGGAAACTCTTCCACTACGTCCATCCACTCGGCCACCAGCTTTGCGCCCTGCTTTATCAGGTGGTTAGGGCCAAAACTCTGGGCGGAGGTGATGTTACCCGGAACGGCAAAAACCTCCCGATTGTGTTCCGTCGCCAGGCGCGCAGTGATCAATGAGCCGCTGTATTCGCTGGCTTCAACTACCATTACACCCAGTGAAAGACCGCTGATCACGCGGTTGCGGATAGGGAAATTTTCGGGCGTGGGCCCCGTCCCCAGCGGGAATTCTGAAATCACTGCCCCGGATTCCGCAATCTTTTCAGCAAGCTTCCTGTTTTCAGCAGGATAAATGCCATCCATGCCCCTGCCTTGGACGGCGATTGTTTTCCCTTTGCCCTCCAGCGCACCATGGTGGGCCGCGGAGTCGATGCCGCGGGCCAGTCCGCTCACGATCACCAGGCTTCGCTCCGCCAGGTCGCGTGCCAGGCGCCGCGCCACCTGCAAACCATAAGCCGAGGGCCGCCGGGAACCGACAATCGCCAGGCAATGGCCGGAAATCGCTGGGATATCGCCCTTGACGTAAAGCGCCAGCGGCGGATCGGCAATCTGCTTGAGCAGTGGCGGATAAGCCCCACTGCCATAATCGACCAAGCGGCATCCGGCTTTTGCCGCCGCTTCAATTTCACTTTCGGCTTCCTTCAGCCCGGCCTGAGCAAAAACAGATTGGCAGACGGTCGGCGATAACCCGGATCCTTCGAGTTCCGTCAGCGAGGCCATATAAGCG
>JBJKQZ010000027.1:0-5089 GCA_046704865.1 Terriglobia bacterium | reverse complement strand
ATCCTGGCTTCCAATCCGTTGAGGCGCTGAATCAGCCAGACGATGTCATTTGAGTCAAACAGCACCTGGGTGGTAAAAAAACTGAGCCCCTCCGTCACTTTGCGTCGTATGCGGTCCGCTTCATGCGCGCGGCTCGGGATGCTGATGCCGCCCAGGGCCACGGGAAGTCCGGCGCTGCGGACTTGGCGCGCAGTTTCAATTACGCTGGGTCCGGGATACTTGATGGCGCTGGATTCTCCGCCCACAAGGACGTAGTTCTCAATGCCTAACTGGTCTTCTGTTTCCCGAATCCATCGAACCTGATCGGGCGAATAGACCACGCATCGGTTGATCACCACATCCAAGTTGAACTCCTGCCGTATCTTGCTGCCGAGAATCCGCGGTTCGATTCGCTGAACGAACTTGAACGTCCGGTCGCCTCCCCGCGCTTCATCATGAATTTCAGGCAGGTTGATGGCGTCGGCCAGGTCTTTGATTTTGGCAATCTCCCCCATCGCGGAGGCGAGCGCTTCCGGCTTCCCCACAGGAGGGGGCACCATTTCGAAGAAACTGAGCGGAATGTGCGGATTCTGGATTTTCTTTCTGAGGTCCATCGAAATCTACTCGGGCTGACGGTAGTCCTTAAATACCACGCGCACGGCCCCTTTGAAACTACCGAATAGAAATATCATAACATCGTCTGCTTAAGGACGGGCACGAGGATAAGACAACGGTACCCTGTTAAGAAATAAAAGGACTAATTTGAATTGTGGCTACAGGGGCCGGTTGGGTCTGACCTATCATCTGTCGATAAACGGCGTTTAGCGGGGGGCACTTAAATATTCGACAATCTTTTGAAAATCCTCACGAAGGATTTTCTCTTCCCGAGGATTGCGAAGAATATAGGCCGGGTGAAAGGTCGGCAAAGCTTTTGTCCCTTGAAAATCGTAAAGCCGGCCCCGAATTTTTGTGATGCCCTCTTTCACTCCGAGTAGAGTCTTGACAGCTGGAGCTCCCAGGCAACAGACGAGTCTGGGCTTGATAGTCCGGATCTGGCGGATCAAAAACGGCGAACACATTTCAATTTCGTCCGGCAGCGGCGTCCGGTTATTCGGCGGGCGGCATTTCACCACGTTGCAAATATAAACGTCCTCCCGCTTCATTCCAGCAAGTTCGATCATCCGGTTGAGCAAGCGCCCCGCCCTCCCAACAAAGGGTAAGCCCTGCGCGTCTTCGTCGGCACCCGGCCCTTCACCCACAAAAACCAGCTCGGCATGTGGATTACCATCACCAAAAACAATCGTATGGCGGCCCCCGGCCAGACGGCAGCGATGGCAATCGCCCAAGTCCTCACGAATCTGTTCCAGAGTTTCATTTTGCCGCGCGGTATGGGCCGAAGGAGATTCAAACAGACTCATAGATTGCACAATGGGACCGGCCGGGGCGGGTGTTTGCGGGACCGCTGCAGCGTTGTACTGAAGAACCGGAGGCTTGCCAAACACAATTTTGGAAGGCTCGGGCACCGATTCAGCTCTATTTGGGGGAGGATGCTGGTTCGAGGCTATAACCCTGACAGAAGCTGGTTCTGGATTTACCGGACCTTTCGCAACCTCGGAACGCTGGACGTAAAAGTCCTCGATGCCAAGTTCACGGTAGAACTCAAGCATGTCAGCCACTTTTCTTTGCTGCCGTTCATCCATTGCCACATATCCGGCCGGATTATTTCCTGTCTGCTACCATCTGCTTTGACCGTAGCGCGAGCGCTTCATCCAGAATTACGTTCGCCACGTCCAGCTTGCTCATTTTCTCAAGCGACTTCACCTGACCGTCCGGGAAAATCAGCGTCACGTTTTTTGTGTCGGAGTCAAAGCCCGCGCCTTCCTGTGTTACGTCATTGGCCACGATCAAATCCAGATGCTTTTCGCGGACCTTCGCGGCAGCGTTTTCTACCAGATGGTTTGTCTCCGCTGCGAAACCCACAATAATTTGATGGGGCTTCTTTCGACTTGAAATCTCCGAGAGGATATCATGCGTCGGTTTGAGTTCCAGGGTAAGGCCGCCCTCTCGCTTCTTGATCTTTGACAGCTCCACTTTGGCAGGCGCAAAGTCCACAACCGCCGCAGCCATCAGGATTATTGTGGCCTGGTCCAGGCAGCGGAGCATGGCCTGGCTCATCTCTCCAGTGGTCCGCACACTTTCGACTGTAACACCGGCCGGCGTCGTCAACCGAGTTGGTCCGCTGACGAGTGTGACGGCAGCGCCCCGTCTCCGGCTTGCCTCGGCCAGCGCATAGCCCATCTTGCCTGAGGAACGGTTCGTGATGTACCGCACGGGGTCAATCGGTTCTTCCGTGGGACCTGCACTTGTGAGGACCACCTCGTTCAAAAGATCGTCGCGCAATTGAAGAACATTGAAAACCGCATGGGCAATGGATTCAACGGAAGCCAACCGCCCGGCGCCCGTCATGCCGCAAGCCAGGTAGCCCTCGTCAGGTTCAAGAACTTTGATTCCCCTTGCTCGAAGAGTTTGAAGGTTCTGCTGAGTGGCAGCGTTTTCCCACATGTTGACGTTCATGGCAGGCGCGACGATGATTGGGGCTTTGGTCGCCAGGCAAAGCGTCGTCAGGAAATCGTCAGCAACGCCGTGGGCCATCTTGGCGATGACATTCGCGGTGGCAGGCGCGATTACCAGAACGTCGATTCCCTGCGCCACTGCAATGTGTTCGATGGCGCTTTCGACGTTCGGCTCCTTGCTCCCCTCACCGAACATATCTGTGATAACTTTGTGCCCGGAAAGAGAGGCAAAGGTGAGTGGCGTGACAAAGTTGCGGGCCCCGGAGGTCATTACTACCTGAACGTCGAGTCCCCGCTCCTGAAGTACGCGGAGAAGTTCAGCCGCTTTATACCCGGCAATTCCCCCCGTAACTCCCAGCGCCACGCGCATCACGCCACCCCTCCCCAGAGAGTCAGGTGGACCAAAATCCATCGCAACAAGTTTTCGCAACCGGATGTCATTGCAATATGTCCACTTTCAAAAAACTCTCGCCTTCATGAACAGCTTGCGCTGACCATTTTTGACTGTCAATCAGTCCTGGTTCTTGCCGTTCTCGGCTTTCGCCTCAACCACCTCAAACGGAATCAGGCCGGAAGAAACTTCCTGTTGAGCAATCTTGGTGGCCCTCTTCGTCTGCGTCTGAACCAGCGCCCTGGCGCCCGACTGAAGCTGGCGAGCCCGCTTTGCAGAAATCAGAATGTAGCGAAATTTACTGTCAATGTTGTTGGGTAACTCCATCTATCCTCCTAAAAAAGTTCCAATAATTTCCTTGATGCGCCGGTCCTGGCACTGGCGGCGCAAGCGTGAAGCAAGCACAATGTTACGGAGAGCCTGGGCAGCGGTGGAAAGCCGGTCGTTCACAATCAAGTAATCATACTCCTTCCAATGTGCCACTTCCCGGCGTGACATTGCAAGCCGTTCGGCAATGACTTCGGGAGAGTCCTTATGCCGGTGCCGAAGCCGCTCTTCAAGAACAGCAAAGGAGGGCGGCAACAGAAAGATGCTAACCGTGTTAGGAAGCCGCCGCCTCAGCTTCCTGTGGCCTTGAACATCAATATCGAGCAAAACGTCCTGCCCTGCCTGCTGGGCCTCCTGAAGCTTGCGCCACGACGTGCCGTAATAGTGGCGGTGTACGCGGGCCCATTCCACAAAGTCACCTTGAGCCTTCTTCTGTATGAATTCCTGGCGTGAAACAAAAAAATACTCCCTGCCGTCCTTTTCTCCTTTGCGCGGTGGACGCGTAGTGTAAGAAACGGAAAAGGCCAGCCCGCGCACTGATGTCCTGAGCTTCTTGATCAGCGTGGTTTTGCCCGCGCCGGAGGGCGCAGAAATCACAAAGACGCTGCCCAGCCTGTTCGGCAGATCGTTGGTTCCGGGTGCGCTCACTCGATGTTTTGCACCTGCTCGCGTATTTTCTCAATTTCAGACTTCATTTCAATGGCTTGGCGGCCAACCTCAACGCCAACCTGAGGCAGATCCGAAGTCTTCGAAAGCAGAGTATTGGCTTCCCTGTTCAGCTCCTGGAGCAGGAAGTCAAGCTTCTTGCCCACCTCCGGACTTTCCGCCATGAGCTGCCGTGCCTGGACAAGGTGGCTCTGAAAACGGGTCAACTCTTCGGAAATATCTGACCGTGAGGCCAGATATGCCACTTCCTGAGCAAGCCGTGCAGCGTCAACATGCACAGCCCCAAGTAATTCCTGCAGCCGTTTTTCCAGCCGCTCGTGCGTATACTGTGGAATGCGCCGGGCCTGTTTGGAAATCGCCTTGCGTAAGACCTCCAAGTGGTCCAATCGCTCTAGGATATCCTTTTCGAGAGCCGCGCCTTCACGGTCGCGCATCGCGTTAAGGGTCTTGAGTGCGTTTTCCACCGTTGGCTCCAGGACCTTCCGAATGCCCGCCAGTTCTTTCTCTGTAAGCTCACTATCACTCGTCAGCACACCCGGAATCCGCAGGAGTTGTACCACATCCGGTTCAGCGGCTGAGCCCAGGTCATCCCGCACTTCCCGGCAGACTGCAATATAGGCCTTCAGCAGGTCGCGGTTCAGCTTCAATTCCTCTGCGCCCGCTTTCTCCAGGTTCACGCTCACTTCCACGTGTCCCCGGACAACGTGGCGCTTCACAACCTGACGCAACGCAGGTTCCATGGGGGCAAGTCCCGACGGCAGACGGAACTGCAAATCGAGAAATCTGTGGTTCACCGATTTTACCGCCACATTCAGAGAAAAGCCGCCCTCTTCCCTCCTCACCTTGCTGTAACCTGTCATGCTTCGAACCATGCCAGCCTTTGCCCCGTTCTGATCGGTTTCTCGCAGGTCAAAATCTGCAACCGCACAATTGCTTTGCAGTTTTAGGCTTCCGCGTCAACGAATTGGAGTTCGTGCAGCCGCTGGTAAATCCCGCCGCGCGTCACCAGATCTTCGTGCGTGCCTACTTCAGAAATAGTTCCTCGATCCAGGACCACAATCCGGTCTGCGCGCCGGACCGTGCTCAACCTGTGCGCAATCACTAGAACCGTTCGGCCCGCCATCAGGTTTCCGAGGGCCTTTTGCACCAGTGC
>JBJKQZ010000026.1:0-3546 GCA_046704865.1 Terriglobia bacterium | reverse complement strand
ATACTTACCTGCACATGCTCCCGAACGACCGTCTGGCCCACATGTTTCGCCTGACTGCTGGAATGTCTTCAAGCACAGAACCACTTGGTGGATGGGAAAAGCCCGACTGCGAATTGCGCGGCCACTTTTCCGGAGGCCACTACCTTTCAGCATCGGCGCTGATGTATGCCGCGACCGGCGACGACGATGTGAAACAGAAAGCTAATGAACTGGTGGCGACGCTGGCTCAGTGCCAGAAAACACATGGGAATGGATATCTGAGCGCCTTTCCGGAAGAGTTTTTTGATCGGCTCAGAGACGGGAGACCCGTTTGGGCGCCCTTCTATTCGCTCCACAAGATTATGGCCGGACATCTTGACATGTATACCCATTGCGGTAACGAGCAGGCATTGGAAACGTTGAAGGGAATGGCCGATTGGGTTGGCCGCTGGGTGAGCCCCTTAAGCGACGATCATATGCAGCGAGTTCTTGAGGTGGAGCAAGGTGGGATGCTGGAAGTGCTTTGCAACCTCTACGCGGTAACCGGCAACGAAAGTTATTTACGGACGGCCCGCCACTTCGATCATCATGCAGTTTTTGATCCGCTTGCAGAATACCGCGACGAATTGACGGGCTTGCACGTGAACACCAATATCCCAAAAATCATTGGCGCGGCCCGCCAATACGAGTTGACGGGCAATCGCCGCTATCGTGACATAGCTGATTACTTCTGGCGGGAAGTCACAGACCGACGAACATTTTGCAGTGGAGGGACAAGTTACAGGGAACACTGGCTTGGATCTCCAGGGAATTTAGCGAAAGACATGGGTCAGGACATGGAAGAGTGTTGCTGCGGGTACAACATGTTGAAACTGACGCGTCATATCTTTGGCTGGACGGCAGACCCGCGGGCCATCGATTACTACGAGCGGACCTTATTCAACAGCCGCCTGGGGACGCAGGATTCTCAAGGACTAAAGAGCTACTTCCTGCCGCTCGGACGCGGATGGTGGAAATACTACAATACTCCATTTGATTCGTTCTGGTGCTGCACCGGGACCGGGGCGGAGGAATTTTCCAAGTTCAACAATTCCATTTATTTTCACGATCAACACGGAATTTACATAAATCTCTTCATTGCCTCGGAAGTGAACTGGGCTGCTAAAGGCATTCGGCTGCGACAAGAAACAAGGTTTCCAGAGCAGCAAGGAACCGTCCTTGTAGTCAGGGCTGAACGACCAGCCGAGTTGACGCTAAACATCCGTATTCCTTACTGGGCAACCCAGGGGGGAGCCGTGAAAGTGAATGGCAAGCCGTTTCCCGTTTTTACCAGCCCCAGCAGTTACCTCACGCTCCATCGTATCTGGAACAACGGTGACCGGGTTGACGTGAGCCTTCCCATGAGTTTGCGCATGGAGCCGCTTCCGGGTGACGAAACCCAGCAGGCCGTAATGTATGGTCCGCTGGTTCTGGCGGGCCGCCTTGGGAGCTCCGATCTGGACAAATCAGAAACCTATATTGGATATAAAACGAGCCCTGGAGGAAAACCAGTTCACGCTCCAGAAATTCAGGCGGGGCGCGACGACAACGCAAAATGGGTCGAACCTTATTCAAGCCAAGCCCTGACGTTCAAGACAGTTGGTCAGGATAAGCCAATCGAATTGGTTCCGCTCTATAAATTACACGGCGAGCACTATGCTGTCTACTGGAAAGTCAATTCCGGTGCGAAACAGCGTAAGGGCTAGCGCAGATTTTTACATGAGCTATCTGGGCGCGGGATTTTTCAGCAGCCACACTTCTGCAAGGCGGGAATGCTGTCGCCAGTTTAGCTTTTCCTCATTCGCAGGACGATCCCAGGTGAGCACCAGCTTTCTGTTCTTAACAAACCTGGGAAGGACAGGAAACTCCTTAAACTCCCCCATATCGTTGCCGTCTATTGTGGGTGCAACCCGTTCACCGTTGATCCGCAACAAGGCCTGGCCGTAGCCTGTTGAACGGACAATGTAGCTTGCGGAAGGGTCGAGCCCTTCGTAAACAACTGCAATGGGCCACATCGTAACCTGCCAGCTGAGTCGAGCGCGGCTCCTGCCCTGGTCCCACCACCAGAAAGTTGGCTGTGGATGCTCTTTCAATTCAGGTCCGTTATCGGAGTAGCAATTCACCACGTGCGGAGAGTTGGCGATGTTTCCCAGATCATCATAGAAGCTGCCAGGACCCGGATGTTCCCACGCTGCCAGTTGGCGAAGCCGCTGGTTTTTCCTCTCTTCCGATTTGAGCGCACGGATCAATTTGAATTGATCCTCAAGCCACCATCGGTTATTCAGGGGATAATCGGCAAAGTCAAGAATGGCTCCCCGCTCTTCGCCAACGGCGTAGTATTTTTGCACGCTTGTCTGCAGCCCGACAGAATGGAATAGCCCGTCGCAAAGTTCCGAGATGCGAGATCGCAACTCCACACTGACAGGTTGCGTAACAGCCCTGTCCAGCACGCGGGTGGCTTCTGCCATGGAGCTGTTTGCACTGTGCTTATCCGAACCGGCAAGGATGGTGTTGGCTTCTGATTCGAGCCGAGTCTCGTTTATCAGGCGATGCCGCAAATAAGCATCGTAATTCGCGCGAAGCTGGCACAGCTGCCAACGCCAGTTGTTGTGCAAGTCTGGCGCTGCCTTCGCCAATTGCCGCCATTCATAGAGCGTTCCTTCAACGGCCCCATTATCAATCAAGGGTCCGTGCCAGTTCTTTTCCAGAGCCAGGATGGCATCGGCCGCTCGTAGGGCAACCTCAGGCCTGAAATAGACCCGGGCATAGTCGACAAGAATCTCTCGCGGAGTCAGCGAAGGGTCCCAGCTCAATGCGCTCCAGACGGTTTTGTTAACGTCGTCGTTGATTCCCTCAGAATAGGAAATAAATCCGTTTGTATAACCGGAGGTCCGGCCGAAGATGCCGGCGTACTCCGCAGGCCGCGGGTTGATGGCTTCCCGCCCTTCCGTCAGGGCATAAGCCTGGTCCCAGTCCTGCACCTCATATTGGCAGAGCTTGTTGTGTGTGATGTCGGGATAGTCGCGCAATCCATATTGCTCCGGCAAGCGGTTACGCACTTCGTCCATCGGCGGACTGCCAGGCCCGGCCACAAGTCCTCCCAACCATGGCGGCATTTTGCCGTCGATATAATCGAACGTGTAGTCAATCTCAGCGGGTGTGAAATGCTGCAGACTCAACCAGACCTTTGCTTCGGGATGAATCTGTTTTAACAGTTTGGCGATGTCCTCCAGAAACGGCAGGACGAGTTCCGGAGGATTGTTGCCTGGATCGCCCCCGGGAAAAGTGAATCCCGTGAAGACCGGAGTGTCGCGGAAAAATTCCCCGCACTGTTTCAGCATCTGAGCGCGCCTGGGTTCATCTTTAAGGTCAAAATCTGCCGGCGCCCAAACCCAGTAGTCCAATCCATAACGCTGGCAAATTTCGCCGACGGCGCGATTCATTTCCGGACGTGGAAATTTCATGACCGGTGTTTCACGCGTGTCCTGGAAGGGAATACCTTCAACGCTGTTGGCGCCAAAGAAAGTC
>JBJKQZ010000025.1:0-4796 GCA_046704865.1 Terriglobia bacterium | reverse complement strand
TCAAACAGACGCGCCGTAACCACCAGGCTGTTGTTTCGAACCTCCGTAAAACCGAAAGCCAGCATCTGTGCGGAAGCAGGCGCACTGGTCCAACCTTTGAAATCTACGTCCTGGGGTTGCTGCGGGACATTGACCGGATAGAGGCTCTTGCTGACGACGTCAACGATTCCAGAGTTGTTCAAATCATCCCAAAGAACCTGATTGAACACTTTTGTCAGGTTTACCAGGCGCGGGTCCGTTGAATGGGCAGGGAAATCGGGGACTGCAAGACGGATTACGTTCTGCCCCATGTTGATTCCGGTGCGAAACCACCCTTGGCCCTGGCTCTTTGCCACTCGGGTGCGGCCCATGAAGATGGCCAGAGGGATTGCAATTACGAGGAGATACTTTAAGTGTCGTTTTTTCATCGCTAGAATGATGCTTCACCACCTGAAATAGATGTCTCTGAACTGAGCGCCGGACCAGAAAACTGTGAAAATTCAGCGCTTCAGATCAAAGTAAAACTCCACTGAAACCTTGCCGCCGGAATAATCTGGCGGAAGCGGAGCCAATGGGCTGGAGGCAAGAACCGCTCTCAATGCGGAGCGGTCTACTTCCGGAATGCCGCTGGACTGCGTGACCTTCGCATTGCTGATGCTTCCATCGCGGTTGATATCGAAATCAACGTAAACTCGCGGCGCGTTCAACAAGCTTGGACTGATCGTGGAAAGCAGCCAGTTGCCGCTGACGCGGTTGCGCACCGCCTGGACATACCAACCAAAGCGCTCGCCAAAATCCTGCTGCCCAATTGCGATGCCTGCTTCACCCGAAGCGGTTGAAACTGAACTGTAACTCATCGTTGGAGGGCCGCCCTGTCCAAAAGGAATGGCATTCGGAGGCGGCGGGACGTGTTCCTTCTGGATGCGCGGGTTTGCAATAACTTTTTTCGGGGGAATCTTCACAGCGTCTTTGAATTTGGGAATCTTTTCCGCGTCAGGCGACGGCGGCGGCTTTGGAGTCGGCAATTCTTTGTACAGGCCCGGGTTCTGCACCGCAACAGTGTTGAGGGTTGTAATTGCCGGTTGCGGCAAAGGAACGCCTGGAAGGGAAGCCACAGCATTAACATGGACGGCGCTGCCGGTATTCACCGACTGGCCCCATCCTTTTCCCATTCGGGATCCCCAGAAGACGTAAACGAAGGCAAAAAGTGTTATGAGCACGTGAAAAACAATTGAGGCGACAATCGGCCCGCGCTGACTGTCGCGGTGGTCAAAAACCGAAATGGCTGCTGTGCCCATGAATGAAACGCTCTGAAAGGAATGCCCCGGTAAAGTTACGTTCCCTTGGTATTCAAGGGTTCCGTGACAATGTTGATGTTGGATATTTTTGCCTGCTTCAGAGCGTCAAGAACCTCCGCCCACGCCCCGAACGGCACGGTCCTGTCGCAACGGATAAAAATCGGTGTTTTATCAGAACCCTTGGTTTTCTTGAGAATGATGTCGCCCAGCCGATGGATGTTTACCGGATCGTTCCCGACATAAATGGTCTGCCGCTTATCGATGGTCACGACAACACGTTCTTCGGAGATCACTTTGACTGTTTTGGTTTTTGGCAGATCCACTTCAATTCCCGACTCCAGCAGCGGAGCGGTGACCATAATAATAACCAGCAGCACCAGCATCACATCCACAAATGGAGTGATGTTGATGTCGGACATTGATGTCTGGGTTGTTCCCTTGGGGGATGTAAAGGCCATATTCAACCTCGCTGACCATTTCGATGGGGGCCCGTGGCCTGGCTCGTAATGCGCTGCCGCCGCAATGCCGGGTTCTATGTGAAGTAACGTTCAGTCATGTTAAGGAATTCCAGAGCGAAATCGTCCAGCATTGCGCCAAACATCTTCAACCGCTGAACGAACTGGTTGTAGGCAATCAGAGCCGGAATTGCAGCGAACAAACCGGCTGCCGTTGTGATCAACGCTTCGGAAATGCCCGGCGCCACGGTTCGAAGGCTTGCAGCGCCCGACATTCCAAGCCCATTGAATGCATCCATAATGCCCCACACGGTACCGAACAATCCGATGAAGGGGGCAGCGCCGGCAGTTGTCGCAAGCCAGGGCATCCAACTCTCAAGGTGAGTCAGTTCCGCCGTGGATCCAATTTGCAGTGCCCGCCGCACTGAATCCATGCTTCGGATGACAGGCTTCCCGGGGTTCTCGCTGACGGTCGCCTGATTTTCAATCTCGCGATAACCCGCCTGGAACACTTCCGGCAAGGGACTTCCCTTAAGCATCGAGCAGGAGGAACGGATTTCAGACAGTTTTTTGCTCTGGCGAAAGATCTGCAGAAACTCCGCCGAATCGCGCAATGCACGCTTGAAAAGCCGATACTTATGGAAGATGATAGCCCAGGAAAGAACAGAGAAGAATAGCAGAATCAGGAGAACTAGGCGTGCGACAAGACCAGTGCTTGCGAGGTATTGCCAGATATCACCCTGAAAAAACACGAGTAGGGCTGCAACCAATCGACCTCCTTCGAAGCCATAAATAGTGCAAACCAACCATTTCTCGAACCTAGCATAGCGCGACAAATTCCGTCAATTACCGAAAGAAGTTTACTGTGATTTTTTCATGGGCCGCACAAACTTCTCTGCATGTTTCCAGCCGGCGATTTCCGGGGTATCATCGGCTATTCGTGGTTGCAGGGTGAAGTTGCGCAGTCAGGCAGGGATAAAATCACGCACAGGAGCTTATGCTTCACGAAATCCACATTCAAAACTACGCCGTCATTGACGACCTCACCGTGGAGTTCTATTCCGGGCTGAATCTCCTTTCAGGCGAGACCGGCTCTGGAAAATCCATTGTTGTGGATGCACTGGGCCTGGCGCTTGGCGGCAGAGCAGTGGCAGATATCATCCGGACGGGCTGCGAAAGAGCTACAGTGACGGCCGTTTTCCGTTCAGCCGTGCAGCCTGCGTGGAAGAGATGGCTGGACGAATTAGGTATTGAAGAAACAGCCGAGGCCGAGATTATTTTTCGCAGAGTGGTTCAATCCAACGGCCGCAGCCGGCTGCTGGTAAACGACCAGCCCGTAACGCTCGCGGCCGTCAGGGCCCTTGCTGATCTGCTGGTTGAGGTTCATGGTCAAAATGAGCAGATAACTTTATTTTTGCCGGAAGCACAGCTCGAACTGCTTGATCGATTTGCGGGAGTGGATGATTTGCGATCTCAGGTCGCTGAGCTTTACGAGGACCGCAGAACGCTTGCGGCTGAGATCGAAAGTCTAAGCCGGAATGAGCAGGACAAACTGCGGACAATCGACCTGCTCAGCTTCCAGTTGCGCGAACTGGAACAGGCGGCGCTGGAACGGGGTGAAGACGCCAGGCTCGAAGAGGAAAAACACGCCCTCTCGCATCGTGAAAAAATCCAGTCGGCTGTTTCGATGGCCTACGGAGCGTTGTATGACGATGAGAATTCAGCGTGCGACAGGATCGCGATTGCCTCGCGCGCCCTCGACGACCTGCGCGCATTCGATTCGTCGATTGAAACGCAGGCAGCCTCTCTGCGCGAAGCGAAGGCGCAGCTTGAGGATGTTGCCCTGACTCTCCGTGACTATGTGAAGAATCTGGACGCGAGTCCTCGCCGGCTGGAAGAGGTTGAAGACCGGCTGGCTTTGCTCGATCGGATCAAGAGGAAATACGGCAAGAGCATCGAGGCGGCCATCACCTATCGGGAGCAGATCAGGCAGCAACTGTCAGCCCTTGAGCACTCTGATGAGCGCCGTGAAGCACTGGCACAGGAATTGAAGCAGGCATCGGCCAAATACCGGAAAGCGGCAGAGCAGCTTTCGCAGAAGCGACGTGAGGCGGCAGACCGGCTTGATAAACTGGTCAGAAAAGAACTTGCCGACCTCAGTATGGAGAAAACCAGGTTCGCCGTCCACTTCGAATCTCCCTCAGTCGATGACCTTGCCGCAGGTGGTGCGAATGGGATCGACGCTATCGAATTCCGGATTTCCACCAATCCCGGTGAAGATCTCCGCCCGCTGGGCAGAATTGCTTCGGGTGGAGAACTCTCACGCATTATGCTGGCGCTCAAGACGGTGCTTGGTACGGAACGCCTTGCCAAGGGAACGAACGCGAAGAAGTCGATGAACCCTACGTTCATTTTTGACGAAATCGATACCGGCATTGGCGGCCGAGTGGCAGAGAGTGTAGGTCAAAGGCTCAAACGTCTGGCGCAGACTGCACAGGTGATCTGTGTCACTCACCTTGCGCAGATCGCGTGCTTTGCCGACCACCACTATTATGTGGAAAAATTTGAGCGCGGCGGTCGCTCACACACGAATGTCCGGCATCTCGCCGGGGAAAAGGAAAGAGCGGGAGAACTCGCCCGAATGCTCTCCGGCTCTCAGGTCACCGATGCAGTTCTGAAACACGCTGCCACGATGCTTAAGCAGGCCGCCACTTAAATTGGAATTCATTCCCGGCAACATGGCAGAATAAAATTTCAGTTTGAGAGGTTCGTTGCTACCAAAGTCAACCATCTCAAGATATACTGAACGCAGCGAGGCGACTGTTTCCCTGATGACCATCGATCTTTTTCCAATCCTGTCGAGTGGCGATCATTGCGGCGAGGACGTGAACTCCCGGGCGGAGCGAGTGGCGGCTGGCGGAGCCGAGGGCAAGCCTTTTTATATCGAGACCTTTGGCTGCCAGATGAACGTTCATGATTCCGAGAAAGTAGCGGGCGTTCTTATGGCTCGTGGTTACCGACCGGTGACGTCGCCCGAGGATGCTGAAATCATTTTTTACAATAC
>JBJKQZ010000024.1:0-3483 GCA_046704865.1 Terriglobia bacterium | reverse complement strand
GGGCAGGCTCAGGACGTGTTCCCGGGCGCCGGTGCGCCTGGATGTTTTGGGGTCATAGGGATAACGGATCACTTCATCCGTGTCTGCGATGTAAACAAAGTTGTCATGGAAAGCGATGCCAAACGGCTCATTCAGATTGTCGGCAAAAGTGGTTCGGGCGCTCGAGGGTGCGGAGTGGCCGGGATCGCGCAGGACGAAAACCGCGTTCCCGCTGGAGTCGGCCACGAACAGGTCGCCATTGGGTGCAACGGCCAGGTAGCGCGGCTCCTTGAATCCCTTTGCGAACACGGAGACCTGATAACCCGGCAGCGCATGCGGCATAAAGCCCGGCGAGGGCCTGCCGTGCGGCGGGTTGGCCACAATCGGCTTGGTGAACGGTGCAGGCAATGTCGGCTCCTGGCCGTGAGTAATTTGTGCGGCCTGACCAAATCCCAGGGGGGCAGCCATAAAGAACAAAACCACAAGCTTGATAATTTTCATGCATTCTCCTTTAGGTGATGCTGCAGAAGCCTACAATTTCGTTTGATTCCGGGAGTCGTAAAGGGTTTCAACCCTGCCGCTTGATTGCGTTGCATTGCGTCAACCTTGATTCAGGCAACCGTCAGTCAATAGCTCAATAGTCTAGCGAGCCAGTTTCTCCGTTGCTTTTTGCAGGGCAGTGACGGCCAGCGTGGTGGCGTGGCCCGATGCCGGCGGCAATCCGCCGAGCCCTTTTTCAATCTGGTCTGCGCTGATCGACCCGAGTTCCGTGACCAGCTTTCCTTTGATTGCTTCCGTCAGCCAGGAAGCGCAGGCGACGGCCGGAACGCATCCCTGGACTTTGAATTTTGCGTCGGCCACTCTGCCGTCGCGAACCAGTATCCACAGCTTGATCGCATCTCCGCACGCGGGATTACTGGCCTCGACAACAGCGGCCGAGTCCTCTATCTCGCCCACATTGCGAGGATGGTGAAAATGCTCCAGGACTTTGTCGGAATACATCACGCCCCTACACAAAAAACATTTTCAGCAGCACGACCATGGCAATGCCTGCGCCAACGGTCAGCGCGACCTTGATGCCCGGCCTCTTGTTCACCTCGGGAATCAGGTCAGATGCGGCAACGTAGAGTGTTGCTCCCGCGGAAAGCGCCAGGCCAAAGGCTACCCAATCGTGCGCCAGTCCCATGCTTAGAATTCCCAACAAACGCGAAATCCCGAGCGCTCCGCCAGCTTTCATGCCTGCGCGTCGGCCCTTGCCCGCAGTTACCATCACCGAGGATATGGTGAATCCTTCAGGAATGTTGTGCAGGATGGTGGCGCCAAAGATTACTGTCCCCAGCCAGGTGGAAATCATGAAGCCTGAAACAATGGCGACACCGTCGAGAAAAGTATGGACCAGCAGGCCGCCCAGCGCCGTATACGCCACCTTGCTGTGGACAAACTCCTCGGCGTGGGTTTCTTCACCAAAATGGAAGTGGGCGGGCCAGACGTGCTCAAAGATGTGGACAATCAGGTAACCGGCCAGAATCAGAACCGAACCGCCAACCGGCGCCACGCGCAGGCTTACCGGAATCATTTCAGTCATCGCGGTCGCCAGCATAAAGCCCGAGCCCAGCGCCAGGAAGTAAGTGAGGAAAGTCCTGCTCCAGGCGCGCGCGGAAACGATCGACGCGCCAAAAAGATTGGCGAGTCCCGCGACCACGCCGAGGACAAGGCTGATCTCAATGGCTTTTAGCATGGCAATTGGTTAATCGCGGACGAAGCTCCTAACCGGAGTGGCGGAAATGCACAATTTCTCCGTCGTGTACCACGTATTCCTTGCCTTCCAGTCGCAGCGATCCGCGCGTGCGGGCCTCGGCAAAAGTGCCCGCGTCGATCAACTCCTGATAGGTGATCACTTCCGCCCGAATAAATCCGCGCTGAATGTCGGAATGGATCTCACCAGCGGCATCGAGCGCCGTCATCCCTTCGCGAATGGTCCAGGCGCGGCACTCGTCTTCGCCCACGGTGAAGAAGGAGATCAGCCCGAGCAACTGGTAGCTGGAACGAATCAACCGCGCAATGGCGGATTCCTTCAGGCCATAGCTCGAAAGAAATTCTCCGGCTTCCGCTTCGCTCAATTCCGAGAGCTCTTCTTCAATCTTGCCGCAGACGGCGGTGACAGCTGTGCGCGGGCGCTGCTTCAGGCCCGCTTCATGCGCAAACTCGTCGGCGGCGTTGGTGCGCGGCGCGTCCTTTTCACCCAGGTTCAGCACATAAAGCATGGGCTTGATGGAGAGAAAAGTGAATCCGCGCAACGCGCGCTCTTCGTCCGCGGTAAATTCAAGCTCGCGCAACGGCTGCTGCGCCTCAAGGGCCTGCTTGGCTTTCAGCAGGGACTGATGTTCCTTTTCAAGCGCCGGATTCTTCTGTTTCTTGATGTCCTTATCCAGGCGCTCAAGGCGCTTTTCAATGATCGCAAGGTCGGAGAGCACAAGTTCCAGTTCAACGGATTCAATGTCGCGCCGCGGATCGACGGTTTCTCCGTCAACAGGAATCGCCGGGTCCTCAAACGCCCGCACCACGTGGATCAGCGCGTCCATTTCCTTGAGGGCGGCGGATTGCGTTCCCGTGCGGGCCAGTTGGATCACGCTGGCGGGAGTATCAACATATTCAATGCTGGCATGGGCCAGTTTTTGCGGCTTAAACATTTCCGCAAGATGATCGAGGCGCGCGTCCGGCACCTTGACCACGCCCAGATGGGCTTCCGGCTTGCCGCTCGACAGTTTGCTGGCGTGAGTGTGCGTAAGGATTTTGAACAGGGTGGTCTTGCCCACCATGTTGAGGCCTACAATTCCGATCTTGAGCACAATATCCTTTCTGCTTTGCTGATGAGGTCAGGGCTTTCGCGCATTGGTTCAATTTGACGGCACATTTGACACTTGTCGCCAGAGGGCGAGAGATCTCTGCCTGTCCCTGCGCGACCGGGTCTACCACCTGCTTTTATAAAGCTTCAATTTTCGATACTAACACATTGACCCGGAGGTGTAGAGACAGGACCATCCTTTGTGCGGATCAGAGGTGACCCCGATTTCAGATTGCGGTGGCTACTTGGTAAGAAAGAATGCACGTAAGGGGCGGGGAATGCTCAACTCGGGATTGTTTGGCTCAAAGTTGCAGAATTCATTGCAGGAGTGGTTGTTCCCAGGTAAAAAGTTGGACCGGCGGTTTTCGGAATTGTTCCGCCCCTCGGTTCCGCCGGCCCATTCCTCCTGGAGGAGAGTTATGCTGCTCGAGTGCTGTGCGCCATTTCAGGCGCCGCAGTGCCAGGAGCTTTTACTGTTTCAGTAGACTCGGTTGCTGCCATCCGGGTCTTTGCCAGGGCCTTGCAGACCGCTGTCAACAGGAACGCAGTTGAGAATGCACCAAAGAACGCGGGAATGATGTATTGCCCACCGATAGCGACTCCAGCAAACCAGTGGCCGACCACGGGTGTGGCGATCCAGGCCCCCAGCCATCCAACGA
>JBJKQZ010000023.1:0-3423 GCA_046704865.1 Terriglobia bacterium | reverse complement strand
CTTCGGACCCAACGGCGCGATGGAAGCTTTCGAAGCGGCCCGGAAGGCCGGCAAAGTGCGGTTCATCGGCTTTTCCGCACATTCCGTGGAAGTCGCTTTGGCCGCCATGGAGCGGTTCGAGTTCGATACGATCCTCTTCCCCATCAACTTTGTGCTCTTCTCGCAGGCCAACTTCGGACCACAGGTCATCGCCCAAGCCCGCGAAAAACAGATGGGGATCATGGCCATCAAGGGAATGGCCAAAACTACGTGGCCCGCGACGGAAAAGAGCGGCCATCCACACCCGAAGTGTTGGTATGAACCTGCGGACTTCCCGCAGGAAGCCACCTTGGGATACCGGTGGACGCTTTCGCAGCCCATCACCGCCGCGATGCCGCCGGGTGATGAAAGATATTTCCGGCTGGGAATGGACATCGGCCAGCATTTTGAACCGATCACCCAACCGGAGAGCGCCAAGCTGATGGCCAGCGCGGCGGGGGTGAACCCCATCTTCCATCTGGCGACGGCGTAGCCGGTGATGCGCCAAAGCGGGCCGGTCCGCTCTCCTGCCGTCCCCCACGACCCACTTGTATTTCCTGCGCCCCTCGCTTAACCATCCGCACGCCATCGCACTAAGCCCTTGCCGTCTTTGCTGCGGGCATTCGAGCGGGCGCAGAGAAGGTGCTCAGGATCAGTAGAACGTATGCCCCACATGGCTCGGACGCTATAAAGAGCGACGTTAATTGTAGCGCCGCCCTTGAGGGCGGCATGCCGGGCTCAAGCCCGGCGCTACGTTCGGATGCGCAATTATTTATGTCGCTCTGTATAACTTTCGTTGCTGCCGATAGCGTCGCCGCACTCGGCCATGGACGACTGGACATCCCGAACGGCAACGCCCAGAGGATCGGATCGAACGTCGCCCGAAAAATAAGAAACGAGGTGTCTGTCCCCACCGCCGAGTGGACGGCAACATTGTGGTGCGGCAACCGCGGCAGGTAACCGCGGTGTGGCAAACCTGGCCGCCAGTTCCATGCATCAGCCAACGTTTCGTTCTTGGTCCCCCGTGCCTGAAGTGCTAATATTCCGGCCGAATCTATGACCGCCCACGGACTAATTGCGCCCGCCCACCGCGCTATTCGCAAGTACTACGAGCAGGTTGCCGCTTTGCGGGACCAGCGCGTTTTGAACGAAATGAACGTGCGCTCCGCCTTCGAGTTCCTTCTGGCGGACACCGCCAAGCTGCGCGGCTGGACCTTTATCCCGGAGCTTTCCGGGAAGTCCGGCGGCGCCATCATCCGCCCGGACGGCACCTTGCGCGACCGCAACAGCCTGCCACGCGGCTACTGGGAAGCCAAGGACACCCAGGACGATCTTGAAACCGAGATCAAGCGGAAGTTTGCCCGCGGCTATCCCCAATCAAACATCATCTTTGAGGACACCGCGAACGCCGTCCTCTACCAGAACAAGCAGCGCATCAACGGGCCTTACACCCTCGGCAATCCCCAGGAACTGGCGGCGCTGCTCAACCAGTTCTATTCCCACACCGAGCCGGATATTAAGGGCTTTGAAGAAGCGATTGATGAATTCAAGGAACGCGTCCCCGACCTGGCGCGCGGCCTGGTGGAGAAGATCCAGCAGGCCCACAAGGACAATTCGCGTTTTCAGGCAGCCTTTGAGAAGTTCTTTGACCTTTGCCGCACGGCGCTGAATCCCAACATCCGCGTCGAGGCGGTGGATGAGATGTTGGTGCAGCACTTGCTGACCGAGCGCCTGTTCCGCACCATCTTCAATAACCCCGAGTTTGTGAAGCGCAACGCCATCGCCGCCGAAGTGGAAAACGTCATCGACGCGCTGGTCAGCAGGAGCTTTGACCGCACCGAATACCTGAAAAGCCTCGACCCCTTTTACCGGGCCATCGAAGGGGCGGCGCGCCTGCTGCCCGACTTTGGCGACAAGCAGTATTTCCTGAATACCGTTTATGAGCGCTTCTTCCAGGGCTACTCGGTGAAGCTGGCGGATACGCACGGCATCGTCTACACGCCGCAGCCCATTGTCGATTTCATGTGCGCCAGCGTGGCGAAGGTGCTGGAAAAGGAATTCGGCAAGTCGCTCGCGAGCCCCGATGTTTACCTTATCGATCCGTGCACCGGTACCGCGAACTTCGTCGTGAACCTGCTGCGCCGCATTGGTGGCCGCGATTTGCCCCGCGTCTACGGCGAGCAGTTTTTTGCCAATGAGGTCATGCTGCTGCCGTATTACATTGCCGCGCTCAACATTGAGCACGCCCATTACGAACTCACCGGGACCTACGAGCCATTCGAAGGCTTGTGCTTCGTCGATACGCTCGACGTCGCCGAAGGCAGCCAGCACCAGCTTGGATTCATGACGCAGAAAAACGCCGAGCGCGTCGAACGCCAGCGCAAAGCCCCAATTACGGTGGTGATTGGCAATCCGCCGTACAATATGAATCAGCAGAACGAAACCGATAACAACAAGAACCGGAAGTATGAGGTGATTGATCGGCGGGTGGCCGAAACCTATGCAAAGGAGTCCGTAGCCAGCAGCAAAACCGCGCTTTCCGATCCCTACGTCAAGTTCTTCCGTTGGGCCAGCGACCGGCTGCAAGACCGCGATGGTATTGTCTGTTTCGTTTCCAACAATAGTTTTGTGGATCAACACGCGTTTGACGGCATGCGGAAGCATCTGCTTCGCGACTTTACGAGCATCTATCATATCGATTTGCACGGGAATGTCAGACGCAATCCGAAGCTGAGCGGAACCACTCACAACGTTATTGGAATTCCAGTGGGCGTCGGTATTACGGTGGCGGTCCGCAAGCGGGCCGCGGTTTTTGTAGGGGCAAATGGTGTTCGCCCGGAGGCCGAGCGCCGCTCGGCCCTACAAGACGCCTCCGTAGCGGCGAGTTTACCTCGCCATGGCGGCGCGATGCCGCCCTTAAAACGGGCGGATGGCGGGATAAACCCGCCGCTACGAAGTGCCGACCTCAAGGTCGGCGCTACAAAAGCTGAGGACAATTCAGAATTGCGGTATTACCGTGTGCCCGAGGACTGGCGTAAGGAACAAAAGCTGGAATTCCTCAGCCGGGTGGGTAGCATTTCCGCGGTTGAATGGGTCACCCTAATGCCAGATGCCTCCGGCCTATGGCTCTTGCCCGAACACGCGGAGGAATTCAAGGCCCTTGTCCCACTCGGCAGCAAAGTTGCCAAAGGGGCGAACGCTGCGGGCGCCCAAACGATTTTCAAGATTTTTTCTGGCGGCGTGAAGACGAACCGTGACGACGTCGCTTACGACTTCGACAAAACCGTGCTCGCCGACCGCGTGCGGCAGTTCATCGACAACTTCAACGGGGAAGTCGACCGGTACAAACGCTCGGGAGGCAAGCAACCCGTTGATGACTTTGTTCGGTACGACAAGATCAAATGG
>JBJKQZ010000022.1:0-3120 GCA_046704865.1 Terriglobia bacterium | reverse complement strand
CTTGACGGTACCGCAAAGGACTACTTTGCTAGCGTATCGATGCAAGTCTACTTGTTCCAAGTGTTTCCAGTGCGAATTATTTAAGGGCTAGCCCTCAGGGGTTGGGGCTGCTTCCGAAAGACGGGCCAGACTGTGTCGGCTGGCTGGACCCAATATGGAATCCACCCGAGTTTGGTTGGGACCCGGGACCGCCAAAGGGCGACTGCCCGGGCTGTGCGCCTCCGGCTGGAGCCACGGCCTGTCCCATAATTTGCGGTGCTCCGGGAGCGCCCGGTATACCGATGAACTCCCATTCATCGTATTCCGACCGGTTGTCAAAAACGGCAATCGACCGCTGGTGGCTGGTGCTGGCGACGCCGACGATGAAAGCTCCCTGGATCTTATTGCTGCCAAAGATGGAAGAACTGTTCTGCTGATTATTTCCAAATGTCGGTCCGGAATTCTGGTTAAGTCCCGGCAGTGAGAAACCTCCTCCGCTGGACCCGCTCTGCTGAGAGCCGCCGGGGGCATTCTCCGAGTTGGCCTGCTGCGAGGCGGACTGTGAGGCTGCGTTGCCAGAAGTGGTATTTGAGCCCAATGGGCTTTTGTTCTGCTTGCCGGGAGGGCCCAGAATCTTGGAGTCCAGGATAATCCCCGTTCCCGTGGCGTGGATAAAGCGCCACTGGCCACTCCTTGACATGGGGTCGCGATAGGCATGCCGCAGAAAACTCATGTTATTCGTGTGGAGGAGCTCTTTCACGGAAATAGGGTAGCGTTTGAACTGCTGATGGAACAGCATAATGGCTCGGGCGTACTGCTCGCCGCGGAAGATCAGTTCCTTCTCTTTTTCCCGCTGACCTTCAACATAGATGCTGGGCGCGGCCGCCGTCAGAGAAATCAGCAGCAATGTTGCCACCATCATAACCAGCAGCAGAACATAGCCCGCATCGGAAGAGGCTCTCTGGCCCTGCCCGGCAGAGTTATTCCACTTCGGGGATGGGTAACTGGGCTTTTTCACCTGAAGTACCGTCCTGAATCTCGACAATCGAGGGGGTAATTTTAAGAATCCTGTATCGCTTTTCCAAAACGTCACCATCGTGAACGATATAAACGTTTTCCGCGTCCGTCAGGTAGGCTTCAGCCACTCCGCCCGGCTTTTCCGAGTAGCCGATGGCACGCAGCGGAACCTGGGGCGGCGGGGGCGCAGAACTGGCCGTCATTGCGCCTCCGGGACCTCTTGCCGCCTGCATCGCCCGCTGGGCCGGAGTGAGCGGTGGGGCGCCAAAATCAAAAGGATTGCGGCTGATGTCCGGGAGCGGCTTTGGTTCGAACTCATCCAGAGGCTGGACCTGGAGGGCGGAATTGGATTTCACAGGAGCCATTCCATTCTTCTGGGAATTCTTTGCCTGGGGCGCAGGCGATGGCGCGGCCATGGAAACCGTTGATTCCGTGTCAGCCTCGGGGGCGGGACTACCCATAATTTCAGCAACAAGTCTGAAGATTAGAAACACGCACAGTCCGGCGAGCGCAACGCCTCCCCACTTTTCGAACTGTTTCCGCGTAGTCATGGTGTCAGGTATAGCACTCCGCCGACGCGCAAGTTGACCGTGTTGCCCTGGCCGGTGGAAAACGAAAAATTCCTAACCAGGATCAGGTCGTCCGCCGTTTCGAGCGAGTGCGCAAACTTCAACAGATTTGCGAACTGGCCCTCCACCGTGACGTCAAGCCCCAGTTGCTCGAACGGCTCACCCTTTTCGGCGCTCAGTTTATAACTTACGTTGTCCAGTTGCACGCCCGTCTTCTCGGTAAGCACCCGCACCAGGTGGGCCGCGTCTGAAAAGACGCGCTGCCGGGTTGGAACATGGTCTTTCAGGAAGTCACTCAGCTTCTTGTCCGCGGCAGGGAGGTCGTCATTATACTTTTCCAGCCGCGCCACCAGGATTTTCCGCTGCTTCATTTGCAGCGACGCCTGCTGGTAGGAATTCTCCGCCTGAACCACTTTTGCGCGCAAAGGCCGCATTACCAGGAAGTAGACGACGAGGTCCAGCGCGACGGCCGCCAGAGCTGCGCCTTCGAAGATCCGGATAACTTTCCTGCGGTGTTCCCTTTTCATGTCTGCGCTCAGTTGCCCTGTGTTGCCTCTTCAGCAACGTACCGGGCAGTACAGACCAATGCGACTTCCTGCGGGCCGCTTCCGCCTCCCCCGCGAAAGCCCTGGCTCTTGATAATGACGTTGTTAAAGTCGGTCGATCCTTCCAGATTGCTCAAGAAGGTTTCAATCGCCTCTTCGTCCTTGCCCATCACGGCAAATTGCACTTCCGGCTGCGCCACGGAAGATGATGCAAGCGCCAGGCCGTTCAGCCGGGCGGCTGGAGGCAGAAGGCGGCTGACTTTGTATGTGAGATCCGTAAGTGAGAACTGCCTCTCGCTGATCAACTGGTTCACGTATTCAGTTTTTTGAATCATGCGCTGGAACTCAGGGCGCTCGATCTGATGCTGGAGGCTGACTTGCTTCGCTTGCAAGGCGGCATCCTGGGATTTGACCTGCGCGAGCGACTGCTGGATCTGGTGTGAATGCCGAACATCACGAATCGCCGTGAAGGCGAACCACGCCAGTACCAGAAGCGCCAGGCCAAGCATCGGAACTGCCCAGGCCAGCGCGTACCGCTCACGGCGGTCACGGGCAACGGCGAGATTGAAATAAACCTTCATAATTTACCCTGTGTTTGCCACCAGTCCGCAGACGGTGGCGCCCAATTCTCCCAGGATCTGGCTTTCTTCATCTGAGAGTTTGATCCCCGCAGACCGAGGGCTGGGATTCAGGTCTTTTACCTCGCGTGACAACCGGCTGCCAAGCTCCACCTGCCACTGGTCTGGAACACCCGCTCGCGCACAAATGCGGACATGGTCGATCTCAAGGCCCAAATGATCATGGGCGGCGGCCAGAGTTCGCACGGCTTCTTCGCTAACCGATGCCAGGCCTTCCTCAGACGTCTTCCCGACCATCGGCTGATTTCGCCATAGCCGGATTTCGTGGCCCTTGGCAACCACGGCCGTCAACTGGGTCGGAGTGATGTTCAAAAGGAGTTCGCCAGCAGCGGCGTTTTCGTTCAGCAGAGGCAGGAGCGCCGCGCTCGACGG
>JBJKQZ010000021.1:0-3513 GCA_046704865.1 Terriglobia bacterium | reverse complement strand
TCGCCATCGCCTGGGGGCTTTACAGCCTGCTTGAAGGGCGGAGTGCGATGGCGTGCGGACTCGCATTGCTGCTTTGCGCGCTGCTGGCCGTCAAGGAGCTCCAGACTTACCGGCGGGCGGTTGCTGGGAGGTCATTGCAAGTGGCGACGTATGCGTTTCTCGAGGCCAATGCGCCAGGGGATGCGCCCATCATCATTTCCGGCCCTATGGATTTTACGGAGCTCACGTACAAAGCTCCGGTAGAGCTTGCGGGGCGGTTAATTTATGTGGCCGATCCGCGCCTGGCCCTGCAGTACACAGGATCGGATGACGCCGAAAAGGGACTGGTAGAGATGAAATCATGGGCGGGTTTGAACGTGCGGCCCTATGACGCCTTCATTGCTTCGGGGCAAAAGTGTTACATCTATGTCGTCGATTATCCGGACCAGTACGAGTGGATTGTTCGCGGGCTGCGGGCGGCCGATTGGAAGGTCGAACTCAAGCGATGGCAGGACGGCATGATCCTGTTCTCAGCAACTCCGGAGACGAGCAGTGACCCATCTTCCGGCGGCATGAAAAGCGAGAAATAGGCCGAGCAAACTTGCGAAAAGGGAATTTGTGCACTAGGGCGCTTGAGGCAAATCTTGAAGTTTTACTTCACATCTTCTTGACGACCGGCTGGCGGTTATCTAAGATGACACGAAGGCCTTAATTTAGAGGGACGTGATTGGGTATGCTGAGACAACGCAAGCCGCGCAACGGCCGACGCGTTCGGCGATTACCTCTCCAGACTCCGATTCCGGATAAACTCTATTTTCGCATTGGAGAAGTGAGCGATCTTGCCCATACCAAACCTTACGTCCTCCGATACTGGGAAACTGAGTTCCCATCCCTGAAACCTACCAAGAGCGCCACGGGCCATCGACTTTACCGGCGGCAGGATGTCGAGATGGTTTTTGAAATCAAGCGGCTGCTTTACGACGAAGGCTTTACCATCGAAGGCGCGCGAAAGTATCTGGCGGGTAACTCAAAGGAAGCCGCGGAAGCAAAGCCCGGCGCCGGATCAAATTTCAGCAAAGATCAGGTGCAGGCGATCAAGCGCGAACTCCGTGGAATCTTGACAATCGTTTCCAGATGATGCTAGCGTTGAAATCGTGCCATTCAGCCCGTATTTGAGCGTGAAGGCGCGGATTTCCGGGACGTAGCGCAGCCTGGTAGCGCACTTGCTTGGGGTGCAAGTGGTCGCCGGTTCAAATCCGGCCGTCCCGACCAGTAATTTTTAAGGTGTGTTGAGTGGCGAGTGAGCATGCAGGCGCGGCGGCCCTTGCTTTTTACCGGCCACTCGCCACGGTTCAAGCTTTGTTCGGGGCGTAGCGTAGCCTGGTAGCGCGCTTGGTTCGGGACCAAGAGGTCCCCAGTTCAAATCTGGGCGCCCCGACCATCTATCCTTTCTTAGTTCACTCCGTGTCGAAAACTTCCAACGTGTTGGATCACGCGTCACCTTTCCTGTCGAAATAGCCTGCTCAAAGGATAGAACGGACTCCTCTTTTGCCCCCGGCTGAAGCCAAATGACCTGTCCGTAACGGTTCACACATCCCCCTTGTGTCTCGTGATTTTGTCTAAATGTGGCTTGGCATGTGAACCGTCAGTAATATCCCGGAACCCTTATTGACTATCGGTTGAGCCCTCAATCCCAGTTCTTCAATTTCGGCCAGATCTGCTTCAGGTTCCATCCCCGCGGCTGGGTGCAAATCCAGATTGTTCCTTGTTCAAGGGCGTAAGGAACGCCAAAGCTTCCGGCGTCTGTGACTTGTCCAAAATGTTTCTCGAGTTCGGCGCGATTGCCTCCCAATATAATCATTGAAACGCCGTTAAATTGCCGCGGACCCCACAGGTAGTAGTTCTGGTGGCCGGAGATGGCTTTGGGCAGGCCGTACCTGGGTCCGAAGAAATCAATAGCCCCGGCCTCACCGTAATTCTGTCCGAAAATTGCCGTGGCCGCGCGCAGGCCCGGCGTGAGGCTATCGTAGGCTTTTGCCACAGCGGCTGTCATCTGCTGCCAGCCCAAATCGTCAGAATAATATTGGGGCAGCGGCGAACGCAGATGGCGCTTTTCTGTAGCGGGCGGAGCCATGCCGAGCCTTTCCTGGTAGTGAACATAGGTTTCAAGCGGCAGGATTGGAAGCATCATAGGCAACAGCGGCGCCGTACCGGCAATCAGAGCAATAACGGTGATGGGCTTAAGCCAGCGGCGACTTGTGGCAAATCCTTCGATTGCTACCGAGCCGGCGGCCAGCAGCATGGGGTAAGCGGGCGACGAATAGTAATCCTTGCCGTGAAGTAGCATCACAGTTAAAAAGACGGCGAGGAAAGTCCATCCCAGCACGCGATAGCATTTGCCGCCGGGCGCGAATAACAGAAACAGCAGTCCCGCCACCCAGACAGGAAGGTTGAGCGGTGACATCATAAAGATTTGTTCTCCCAGGAATGCCACGGGGCCCACGCGAATGTCGCGGCCGCTGGTGCGAATGTTGTGCATCAATTCTAAAAATGGCCAGTGATGCTGAACGTTCCAGATCAGGTTGGGGAGGAAGATTGCGAAGGCAACCACTCCTCCAACCCATATCCAGGGGGAACTGAAAGTTTTGCGCTCCCCGGTTAGCAGCAGACCAATAACCACCCCAAAGCCGAAAATAAGAATCGAATATTTGTTTTCCAGTCCAAGACCTGCCAGCACTCCAAACCACAACCAGAGCTTCTGGTCACCTGTCTTCACAATGCGGATAATCAAGTAGGCGCACCCCATCCAAAACAGCGGCTCGAACACATTCATGGTCAGCAGGTGTGCCATGATCACGTACACGCCCGCCAGCGCAACACTCATCGCCGCCAATCCCTGTGCAAAGCGTCCGCCGCCGAGTTCGCGTGCGATCAGCGCCGTCAGCCAGATCATTGCAGCGCCCGCAAGGGCGGGAAGCGTATGCAGAGCCAGCAAAGATGTTCCCACCGTGTGGACCGTAAGCCATGTGACAAGCGCGACCATCGGCGGCTGATCGACGTAGCCGAATGCGAGATGGCGCGCGCAGGCCAAATAATAAAGTTCATCGCGGAAGTACCCGTAGCGGGTGGCCGTCAGCATGTGTGCCAGAAAACTGGCGGCCGCAATATAGAGCACGATCGCTGTCGCGCAGGTAAAGATATGCGGGCCCGCGGGAGTGACTCCGTGACCCGTATTGCGTGTCATGTCTGATTGAAGGTGAGGCATCGTCATGCTTTGCCGCGGATTGCACCGAATATAAACAAGTGCAGGCCTGACAGCAACCTCTGGAATCCGCCATTATATCTGCTCTTGCGAAAGGTTTGAACGGAACTGTTACTGATGACAGTAAACCCACTTTCCGGGTAACGAATGGCGGGCATTGCAGGAATTCAGGGAAAACTGCAGAGTGTCGCCGTGGACTACTTCCAACTGTTCAGGGCGCTTTGTGGCAATTTGACCCCGGCGGACCGATAGGCCAGGAGCAGGGAACCGAG
>JBJKQZ010000020.1:0-2563 GCA_046704865.1 Terriglobia bacterium | reverse complement strand
TCCAATCGGTGGACCACCGGCCAGTGAAGCCCCGTGCGCCCCTCAACTTCTTCAACCAGCATCTGGACGGCTTTCTGCTCTCGACGGGAATTCGCCTCTGGGGTAACAACCACGGCATCCTTCAGGTCGATTACGGCGGTTTTTGGAACCTGGCCGGGACTCTGCGCAAGGAGGCTAGTGGAACTACCGCCCGTCCAGCCAAAAGCTCCCACAAGCCCGGAAATCAGCGCACTGTCTATTAAGAAACGTCGGCGATCCATAATTACCTCACCCGAAAACATGTTTGATAAGAACTTTCAATGCTTCTCGGTTCCCTTCCGCTGCTGATTGCCATTCTTACCCCCCTGGGCGCCAAACTGCATCCGGTTCAGTTCTTCCAGTATCTGCGTAGGCAGAGGCATCAACCGGTTCATTTCGTGCTGCCGCTCCCACCGGTCATAAGTAACCAACGTTTCCTGCAAACTGGCTCTTATGTGTTTGCGAAGTTTCTCCTTCGCTTCTGCAACTTTGCCCTTTTCGATAGCATTTAGAATGGCGGTGTGAAAAACGTAACTACGGTCAAGCAGGCGAGCATCGTGGCCTTCGCGGCGATTTGAAAAGATGCGCGTGAGCAGGTTTGTTTCAGAGACTACCTTTGCTATGCGACCGTTACCCGCAGCTTGGATCAATAGAATATGAAATCCCATGTCGGCCGCGACGAACCTCTGCATTTGCCGTTCATTCAAGCGCTCATGTCCAGACCGTCTTAATTCCTCTGCCAACGCGCGGATATTTTCGGACAGGCCGCGCAAAACACTCATTTGAAGCGCATGAATCTGTCCTTGGGCAACCTTGCCCACCGCATATACTTCTAGTGCTTCTCGCAACTCGTACAAGTCAACAATGTCATTACGCCCAGTTCTTGCAACCATGATGCCCCTGCCCGGAATCCGTTCGATTAAACCTTCAGAGACGAGCTGACCTATCGCTTCCCTCACCGGCCCGCGGCTCGAGCCGATTTCGCGCGAAAGAAGGACTTCGGAAACAGATGTTCCACCAGGTAGATGCCCGCTAAGGATTCTGGAATGTATATATTGATAGGCACGTGTCCGCAAGGTTCCTTCGGGTCCTGGAGTGTTTTGACTGTTGCGGCGAGCTCTGTTAACAGGCTGCATACAGGGCGTATACCTCCAGCGGACTCTGGTGTCAAGTGAAATGTGGACATTGGGCGGTCACGGCCGACTCGGAAGGAACCATATTTCAGTCAACCATCTCCTTGGCTGACGGTCCATTGAATCGCTACTCCGAACTGTGCAGTGTAATAGCTACGTTCCAGCAGCCTGCATGAGGCCGCCTTTGTAAATAATGGACTTCAGTTGGACTCCGCGCCGACCCGAATTGCGTAGCCTGGGGGCTGAATTCGAGCCGTTGCTCGTGGTTGAGTTAGCTCGAAACTCCTCCCCTTTGCCACGGAAGAGGTCCGGCTCTGGAAATCACCGCCACTATTTGAGAGTATCGGACTATGCGAAGCTTACTCCACCCCAACATCACCAAGCAACAGAACTACGTCGTTCCCACTTCGCTTCGTAACTGCGGTATATCTCAGGAATCTCTTATGTATCATTTCATGGATCAGGCAAGAAACTGCATAAAGGGAAGGCATCGCCCATCTTTACTTTGTATTTTGAGTGCCGCTGAGCTTCCTTGTGTTTGCCACTGGGCTAACCCGCCGGGCTCGGTCGTCGAGCCCGTCAGTGGCGTCAAGCACTTATAGAATCAACGCGCTTCAAAAGATTACTGAGGATCGACACTCCTTATCAACCAACGAAATCGATCTAGAATTCTGTTTGTTCCCAGTAGCCGATGCCGTGAACTGCACTAGAGGTCCTCTTGGTCCGTTAAAACTCAGCACGCGAGGGGAATTTAGATCTTGAATGTTTGAAGTTCTGAATTCCATTTCGGGCCCCTATGAAGGGAAAGCTTGACGAACTCCGATCGGTTCTCGATGACGGGGATGCATGCAAAATCTTTGTTGGCACCGGACGCTCGAGCCTGAACGAATATTCTGATGCAATGCAGAGAGTCGTTCAACTTGTGGATTAGCCAAAGTCAATCTACAAATCAGTTCCGTCCCGGCAGCTTTACGGAGTTAAAACACCGGCCGGATTACGTCTATCGCTGCCTTGCCAATCTTCAATTCCGTGGCGCTCATGGCATGTCACCTCCCCGCTGTCCGATGACAGGGCTTGGCGCGCGGGTCCTTGGTGGAAAGGGCCGGGCTGTCACTGGCGATCATGTCAGGGCCTAGCCCAAAGCGAGCGTTGGGTGGAGGCGGCCGCAAATTCGGAAAGGTCTGGAGCAGGTTAGGATAGGTATAACCCTAGTGTACCCAATATAACTTACTGCAGGAAACAGGTTTTCGGTAGCGCCGTTGGTTTCTGTTCCACCGTGAACGCCTCGATACGCGGTACAACTTATAGGCAAATCTGATCGCTCTGGTCGGTCCACCTCGAGCCCCGAGGCCTCCAGTTCCGGATTCAAACCAGGCGTCTCCATCCCCTTTCTCCCCGCAGAAGATGCGATA
>JBJKQZ010000019.1:0-4065 GCA_046704865.1 Terriglobia bacterium | reverse complement strand
TACCGGCTCACCGCAAATCCGACACATAGTCGGAGGCTGTGGGGCATCCCGTTTTGGCAATTCAGGTGAGTAACCCTTGGCTTCCCGCCGATGCCCTTGGGTCAAGCGTGTTGCTGGTCGACCCCGCCGGTTTGGCTTCGAACTGGCAGTCCAGAGTGTCCTTGCAACCCATTCCGCAATTGGCGCGATCGCGCGACCCCAAGTCGGCGCTGTTTCTGAGAGTCGGACGGCAAACGACCCCATGAGGCGGCAATTGCCGTTGCGCTGCTCGAAAAACCATTCCCGCCGTAATGGTTCCGTTGTTATCCAATCCAGAAGATAAGCATCAACTTGCGCTCGAACGGCCTCCATGAGATCACAAGCAAGGCTGTCGCGGGTTCTGCCGTCGACATGCATGACGCCTAGTCCGGGGTCAAGCCCGAGCGCGGCCAAAGCTAGGCGGGCTTCAGACTCCAGAATAGCGTACAGGTAGTTAAGGATTGCATTCAGAGGATTCACAGCAAGACGGGGCGAGTTGGTCAGAGGTGATCTGCGCGTCCCGAATGTAAGCCAGTGTTTGGGCACTCGTGGAAGGTCTTTTCGAGGGTACAGGACGGGAAGGTCGCGCCACGCGGACCAATAGGCAAGCGCTCCCTGGCGTTCGGCGTCGGCCAGCGCTTCATGCGACTCGACTTCGGCCAGTTTCAGGCGTGCGTCAGCGATAGCTTGTGCTACATGCGCGTCATGCAGCTTTTCGCGGGCTACTTGTTCTTGACCTGTGAGTTTCCGGTAGATTAGTTCCCGCGCGATGTGGAGAGCCGCGCCTGATTCATACGCAAGTCCTTGAGCCCGCCGCAGCCTCGCATCGGAAGGGCGTACTGGCCCGGTTGTCAAAAGCACGGACCCATCCCTTTCAAGCATCACGAATGCCGCCTCTTGGTCGGCCAGCCAGCGAAGCGCGGCAAACGACACCATCCCGTCAGACCCAATCACGACAAGCCGCCGAAGGATAAATTCAACGTTTCAAACCGTGTGCTCGGCATCGCCATGCAAGCCTATTACGGCGGCAGGGCCGAATGCCGCATCAGACGAGTCCCTGTCCCTGTAGTACATGTCGATTTCAAAAGCCAATATCCGACTGTAAATACGCTTCTCGGAAATTGGAATGTTTTAACAGCTAAAGATCTCGCGTTCGATGACGCGACTGAACAAGTAAGGGAGTTACTTCAAAACATAAAGTTGGAACACCTTTTCAATCCGGATTTTTGGAAGAAATTATCGTTCTTCGCGCTCGTTCGGCCTAAGAAGGACATACTTCCGGTTCGTGCCGTGTACAATGGCACGACTCAAAACATTGGAATTAACGAGCTTAGTTCTGATCAGCCGATATGGTTTACCGGTCTGGACATCGTGGCTTCAATAATCTTGACTGAAGGAAAAGTGCCGCATATTGAAAAAGCCATTCAGATGGTTCCGCATGGGAGGCAGGCAGGGCTCAAGTCAACGACACTCCGAGGGATGGTTGCAATTGACCCACGAAAGGATGACTTTTTCCGCCATGTTGTTGAACAAAGAGAACTTCACAAGTCAAATGATACGCTTTCAGGCTTTCTTAAGGCTCTCGCCAATTCCGGCAGCTACGGATCGTTCGTTGAAATAACGCCGGAGAAAGTGTCCAAACCAGCAAAGATCAGTATTTTCTGTGGCGACGAATCGTTCACTCTGCCATCTGCCGAGGTTGTTGAGAAACAGGGGAGATGGTATTTCCCGCCGCTCGCTGCGTTACTAACGGCAGGGGGTCGATTGCTGCTGGCCATGCTCGAACGGTGTGTCAGAGATGCAGGCGGAACTTACCTTTTCTGCGATACCGATTCACTGTGCATTATCGCCTCAGAGCATGGAGGCTTGGTTCCTTGTCCCGGTGGCACAAATAAACTGGCTGACGGGACCAAGGCAGTAAAAGCCCTTTCGATGAACCAGGTGCGAGGCATTGCAAGCAAATTTAGAACACTCAACCCATATGACCACGCCGCCGTCCCAGACATACTCAAGATTGAAAAGGTCAATTTTGATTCGTCGGGGAAACATCGACAACTAATGGGGTATGCGATTTCAGCTAAACGCTACGTCCTATATCGACGGAGAGGCAAGCAATTGACGATTATCGATCCGAAAGCCCACGGGTTGGGCAACTTGTACCCACCAGCAGAAAAAAGAATCAAAGAGGAATTAGATTGGACATTTGAGGCCTGGGAATGGCTCCTCCGCGAAGAACTTGGGTTATGCCGAAATACGCCGTTGTGGATCGATATTCCAGCTATGATGCGCATCGTAGTGACAACTCCGCACGTGCTAGGCCGCATGAATTATCTGACCAGACCCTACAACTTCCTATTTTCCCCTCTGATTGATCCTGTAGCTGGCTATCCCGCAGGTGTCGATCCAAAGAACTTCACGCCGATCATGCCATTTACGCGTAATCGAAAGCGCTGGCTTGGCGGCGAATGTAAAAATGTCCACGATGGCAACGTTTATCGTCTCGCGCTTCAGCAAAGCAGCAGGCTTGATAAAGTAATTCCTCAGACCTTCGGATACATCTTGAGGTTCTATGCCTCCCATCCCGAATCGAAGTCGCTTGCTCCTGATGGCACCCCATGCAATGCCAGCACACGAGGGTTACTTAAACGCGACTCGGTTACTGGTGGATCACTGCGCTATATAGGGAAGGAAACAAATCGACGATGGGGGGAGGGTGAGGACTTAAGCCTTTTAACCTTCAAGCAAATTGAATATTTCCGATCCGGTAAAGTAGCGGCGGCTGGAAAGCTGATTGATGAAATTGCCATAAGAGGTTTGCGCGAATTAATGCGTAAGACCGGATTGAGCCAGCACACGATTGAGGCAATCCGAAATGGCAGGCCTGTGCGTCGCGCAACGTTAAAAAGAATGAATATCATCTTTAGTTCGTGATAAATTCCCACTGTCCAGTGGAAATTATGAGATAAATTCACAGGAAAACAAGCGAACCAAGAGGACCTATTTCAATTTACTGACGAGGACCTGCTTGCGCGACTAAAGAATACCGAAGATAACTTTGTTGACTGGAAGACCTTCGGAGACGATAAGGATTGGTTGCGCACTGCTGTTGCATTTGCGAATTCTGCACCTCTCGGTTTTCCGTGTGTCCTTTTTATTGGGGTCAGGGACAATGGTGATTTTCAGGAAAGCGGTGTAAATCTGGAAACGCTGCAGGAGAAATTGAACAAACGGCCAGCAAATGCATATCCGCATATCCCATACTTTGTTAAAACGATCTCAAATGGAGAAAAGCAGGCGCTTGCTGTAATCGTCGCTGGTAGTCCAGATCGACCACATTTTGCGGGTGCTCCGTTCATTAGGCGTGGGGCCCATACCCATGTAATGTCAGCGCAGGAATACCAAGAAGCATTGGCGTTTCAGAATAGTAAAGCCGCTCGTATTTTGGAATATAAGGGGAAGGTCGTCACAGTTGTAAACGTTAGGCCACGTGATGGGAATATAAGCTTATGGCCGGGCGGAGTAACTATCTCATATTGCGACCAACATTACGTGACGCTTCGGCAAAGTCCCAGTGGCAAACGGTTCTCATTTCCACTTGAGATGGTACGGCTAAATTTTGATGATGAGCACAGCTGCCTGAAGCTTGAAATTATGCGAGGCTAGCCATTAATTCTTCATCGGAAACGAGGATTCTTGCAATTCTGCCCTTCCCGAAAGGAGCTCGCAACACTTTCCTTCCCCCAAATCTTGTTGCCCGCCTTTTTAGGATTCTTTTCAAAATAGGAATTCCGCTCATCGAAGTAGCGGTCGATAGCGTTCTTTGCATCATCTATAGATACGTAGTCACTATTATGTATCACGGATACCGCCAAGCCACTGAAAACCGATTCGATAACATTCAGGAATTGCGCGCGTGCCGGTAAAGGGGCCGTTTTCACTAGCGGAGTTCGGTGTTCGCGGCGGTACTTACGTGAATTTATTTCCTCCAGTTTTTTCACAAACTCCTTTGACGCGTGCCAACCGGCAGCATCCCATGAAAGATAGAGC
>JBJKQZ010000018.1:0-3188 GCA_046704865.1 Terriglobia bacterium | reverse complement strand
TGCGGAAGCCGGGCTTCTGAATTGGCGGTGCTCCCCCAGGTACGGGAAGGCCTCAAATCCCTGCAACGCAGTTTCCGCCGCGCCCCGGGTCTAGTGGCCGACGGCCGCGATATGGGCAGCGTCATTTTCCCCGACGCCAGCCTCAAAATATTCCTCACCGCCAGTGCCGAAGAACGTGCCCAAAGACGCTATAACCAGTTGAAAGAAAAAGGATTAAATGCTACGCTGCCGGCCCTTTTTAGGGACATCGCCGCGCGCGATGCGCGCGATCAGAACCGCGCTGTTTCCCCCCTGAAGCCTGCTCCTGAGGCAGTAGTCCTGGATACCACGGACACCAGTATCGAGCAGGTGGTGGCAACGGTGCTGGGCCTGGTGCGCAACCGGCTTGGCCTAAAAAGAGGCTGAAGCCTGATTTGAGCGGGGGGCCGCAGGATGCGAGCCCTTGATGTTTAATTCACCCGGAACAGCCCTGGAGGGCGACCGGAACAATAACGGCCCCTGCCAGCAGGGTGTACAGGACCAATCTCAAAATGACCGAATCTTTCGCAGAACTTTTTGAAGAAAGCATCAAACAATCACAAATGCAATCGGGCTCCATCCTCAAGGCTCGAGTTGTTGAAATCAGGCCTGACGTAGTCATAGTCAATGCCGGCCTGAAATCAGAAGGCGTAATCCCCGCAGAGCAGTTTTACAACGAAAACGGCGAACTCGAGATCGCCGTTGGCGACGACGTTGAAGTCGCTCTGGATGCCGTCGAGGACGGCTTTGGGGAAACCAGGCTATCGCGCGAAAAAGCCAAACGCGCGCGTTCCTGGACCAGGCTGGAAGAAGCATTCACAAAGGGTGAGATCGTCAAAGGCTACATCAGCGGCAAGGTAAAGGGCGGATTCACTGTCGAAGTGGATGGCGTGCGAGCGTTTCTGCCCGGGTCATTGGTGGATGTGCGTCCGGTACGCGACCCTGTGTATCTCGAAGGCAAGGAACTTGAATTCAAGGTCATAAAACTTGATCAGCGCCGCAACAACGTGGTGGTATCGCGGCGTGCGGTAGTCGAACAGGAATACAGCGCGGAGCGCGACCAGCTGTTGGGCAATTTGCAGGAAGGCGCCATGGTGAAGGGCATCGTCAAGAACCTCACCGAATATGGCGCATTCGTGGACCTGGGCGGCATCGATGGCCTGCTGCACATTACCGACATGGCCTGGAAGCGGGTCAAACATCCTTCTGAAGTTGTCTCCGTGGGACAGGAGATCGATGTCAAAGTGCTTAAGTTCGATCGTGAACGCAACCGTGTATCTCTGGGACTGAAACAGCTGGGCGATGATCCATGGGTGGACATCACACGCCGTTATCCAACCAACACGCGTCTTTTCGGCAAGGTTACCAATCTGGCGGATTATGGTTGTTTTGTGGAGGTCGAGCCCGGAGTGGAAGGCCTGGTGCACGTGTCTGAAATGGACTGGACCAACAAGAATGTTAACCCGGCAAAAATTGTTCAGGTCGGCGACGAAACGGAAGTCATGGTGCTGGAAATCGATGAGGAAAGGCGACGCATTTCACTCGGCATGAAACAATGCAAACCCAATCCATGGGAGGATTTTGCAGCCAGTCACAGCAAAGGTGACCGTATCACTCGCAAGATAAAGTCCATCACCGATTTCGGCATTTTTGTTGGCCTTGACGGCGGCATTGACGGGTTGGTGCATCTTTCCGATATTTCCTGGGACTCACCCGGCGAGGAAGCTGTCCGCAATTACAAAAAGGGCGACGAAGTTGAAGCGGTGGTATTGGCAGTGGATGCCCAGCGTGAACGCATATCACTGGGCATAAAACAGCTGGAGAAGGATCCTTTCTCTAACTTCCTGTCGGAACATCCCAAGGGCAGCCTGGTGCGTGGCAAAGTTTCTTCGGTGGATGCCAAGGGCGCCAATATCGATCTGGGCAACGGCATTGAAGGCTATTTGCGCGCTTCCGAACTTTCCCGAGATCGCGTCGAAGATGCGCGTACCGTGCTCAAGGAAGGCGAGGAAGTTGAGGCTAGATTTGTGGGAATGGATCGCAAGAACCGCAGCATCAGCCTGTCGGTAAAAGCCAAAGAGATCCAGGAAGAAGCGCAGGCGATGGAAGACTATGCCCGCAACACTTCATCCGGAACAACCACGCTTGGTGATTTGCTGAAGGAACACATCAGCAACGATCAGGAGTAAAACAGCAAATCTGCACACTTGACTGGCCGCAAGTGAATGTCTGTTCGACTGGTATCAATGCAGGGTTTTCGCACCGGTATAGCAATGATTGGGCGATGAAGGCATAGACAAATATGACAAAGTCGGAACTCATTGAAATTATCGCCAGAAAGCAGAGCCATCTCGCCGGTAAGGATATTGAGCTTGCCGTCAAGACCATGCTGGAACACATGAGCAATGCTCTTTCCGAAGGAAGGCGCATTGAAATCCGGGGATTCGGAAGTTTCTCGCTGCATTTCCGCCCCCCACGCATGGGCCGCAACCCGAAAACCGGCGACTCGGTCGCACTCTCCGGAAAACACGTGCCGCATTTCAAGCCGGGCAAGGATTTGCGTGACCGTGTAAACAACGGTCTCCATGGTTGACCTGTTCAGCTAGGGGATTTCATCTCGTAGCATCAGTGGAGCCTGCCTGACATGTTGCGTTGGATCGCCATCATCATCTTGTTATGCATATTCATACTGGCCCTGGTGCTGGCGTATGCCAATGGCGGAAGCGTAGATCTCAATTATCTGATGGGCAGCACCAGGGTGCACCTGTCATCCGCGCTGCTGGGAGCAGCCATCATAGGCTGGCTGATTGGCCTGCTCAGCAGTCTGGGAGTGATATTCCGCCTCAAACGGCAAGCGTGGCGCCTCAAGCGTTCAGTGCGTGATACCGAAACCGAGATCCGCAACCTGCGGAACCTGCCTTTAAAGAATGACCATTGATTCCACGGCTGTTGTCGTCCTGCTGCTGATTGCGGCTGCCGCCGCCGGATGGCTGCTGGCGCGCCTCAGCCGCAATCGTGGCCGGGATTCCCGCTTCAAATTCTTCAGCAGCGAGTACTTCAAGGGGCTAAATTTCCTGCTGAATGAACAGCCTGATAAAGCCCTGGAAGTCTTCATCCGGGTCGCTGAAGTCGATTCAGATACCGTGGAAACACACTTCGCATTGGGTAAC
>JBJKQZ010000017.1:0-4186 GCA_046704865.1 Terriglobia bacterium | reverse complement strand
TTCCGGTTCGAACCCGGCGGCAGCGGGTGGTCAGAAAGCTTTCGCGCTAAAGCGCCTCCTGAATGAACGCCAGACGAGCCAGACAATTTTCCATCCCCAGAGTCTATGAACGAGGTATAGAAAGAAGTTCAAAGGCGGTTCAACGGGATCGTACGGGCAGCCAATAAGACCTTTCAGTTGGAATGGGTCACTTGTTTTTTCCAACGATCCGCTTACTGTCCCATCTTCTCCAAACGCAATTTTGATGGTCTGTGGTTGTGCGGGAAGGCACGGATCGTAACATTCGATTGAGGCTGCATTTTGCCCCTTCATTTCATAATGAAAAGCCAGCATCACCCTGGCGTCATAAGGGTCGCCGCTATCCGGAATCAGAATGACCGGCCAGGGACGCCCCGCATCAAGCCGGCTTTTGAGCTGGCCGAATTCCTCTCGGGCCTGCTGCCCTAGCCAAGGTGCGCCTCCCGGGAATGGAAGCTTCAACTCCAGCTCAATCTTTGTATCAACAAAAACACCAAGATTTTCTATGGTTCTTTTGAGCGGCGCGGTCAACAACGCTTCAGGAATCCAATGTTCCGGGACCAAATTGAGCACCCCTGCCGCCGCAAGTAATTCCGGGGCAATTGCCTGTGCGCCATCGAGCGCCCGCCGCCGAAGATATTGCACGATTTTTTCCGATTTGCCTTGACGGCCGAATTGGAGCTTGAGAGGTGGTGGAACCCGCGCGACCCAATAATCGAGCGCTGCATAGACCAGCGCCGCGCGAAGGCCGAACGCGTCAGACCTGTGTGGCTGCAACTGCCTGCTGAGCCCGCCGGCAACGTCATGGAGGTCCAGGGCGTTACGAAACGAGGGTTTGAGGATTTCGAGCGCCGGAGCCACGCTGGATTGAAATGCCTGCCAGATGGTTTCGGCTCCCGCGGCTCCGATCGGCCAATCGTCGCCAATGTGGAAACCATCGACGAGTGGATCGAAACTCACTGTCATAAAACTCTGAGCCTCCAACTTCCGTGGTTCCAGGATGGCCCACGGTCGTCTGCTCCCCGGCCATTTGCATTTCCCCGGTTAAAACGGAAAACACCTTCGCCCATCCTTGCGGCATTTCAGAGCGCCGGGCCACAACATGGAAACCCATCGAGCGAGAACGGAACCAAACGACAGAAATTGTGGGATCGTGGCCGGCGCAATGCGCCACACTTTGCCTTGAGCCAGCAGCAGGCTCCGACAGTGGTTTGTATTCCACCTCGCCCGGTGTCCGCATGGCCAGCAGCAGAAAACCAGACAATAAAACCTTAATCCGCCCAAGATCCGGCAGCCAGGGAAAACTGTTTTCACTCCGCTCTGTAAATATCGAATCGGCAGGCGGCACGGGAATGACTGCGGGCCTTGGTATAAGCCTGGTCGCATCGATTCGGTGTGCCTTCTGGCCCCAGAAGCGAACATAGATTTGGCGGAATATGTTTCGGCAACGGCTCATCGGACCCTGCTTGTCGAAGTTCTCAGTTGGATTCTTTACGCCGCGAACGTCTGCGCGGGCGGCCGGTGGAAGTTGCTGGCGGCGAGATGATCTCCTGCACCGGCGCGATGCCTTCCTGGAGCTTGCGAGCCAACTTTAGGGCTTCGCGAGATTTATCCCGGTCAACGGTCAGCCGCAATCCACAATGCGGGCAGTCAACAGCCTCTGCCGATACGAGCTGAACGAGAGATACGGCGAACCGGACGCCACACTGCGGGCAGTTGATCCCAGGACCAGCACCTGCCTGACTCTGCATTTGATCAGCCATGGTTAATTCACTGCTCGTCCTTCAGGGCAAGAACGTTGACGCTCTGGTCCATCAGGTTCAGCAGCTTTAGAATTCCGGCGGGAATATCCGCCTGTTCGATATTCACCTTAACGCGGATCTGTGCTTCAGTTCGCCTGGTTCCGGTTGCGCCGCCATCCCCTCGGCCCAGTTCCGCTTTCATTTCCACGCCTGGCGCAGTGAGGAAGTTCTGGAGGGCCTCGGCTCCGGCAGCCCCCGGCTCTGCTCCGGAGTCACCTTTGCCGCCGGCCGGGCGCTCCAGCAAAGTATTGGGCTTGCCTAATGGCCGGGTCTCCAGAATTCGAACGGCAAAGTCGAGTTCCGCGTTCTTAATCTGCATCAGCGGGATGGGCACAAGGGATAGCACCGGGATGTCCACGTTGTAAGTGTGCAGTTTGCCGTCGGGACCAACTCTCTGCTGGCGAAAGCTCGTTGTGCGCAAATCAGCCACGGCGTTAGAGTCATTCTCCTGGCCGGGCTGTTTTGCAAAGCCCACTCGCTCCACAAATTCAGCAGTGGCTTGCGCAGCCTGGACTTCAGCTTTTACCAGAGCCTGCAGCGGTGCACCTATCAGTTGGAATAAATTCAGCGCTTCGCTTTCATCAACTTCACGGGCCATCTTTGCACCTCATTCCCTTTAATTATCCGGGACCAGCACCCGCCCGGCGCGCGTCGATTTCGGGTCAGTCTCCACTTTCGACCATGAATAGTTGCGGACAACGGATTTGATCTTGACGGTGGAGACCACCCACTGAGGAAGTTGAGCGAGTTTTGTTGCGTCTGCATCGATCTCGACTTTGTATTCCTGGGTCGACTTGAAATCTCCCTGAATCTCCTCGCTCAGAGATTCCAATTTGAAATCGGATCCTTCAGGCGTTGCTCCTGCTGCATCCTCCTGTCCCGGCATTGGAGCGGCAAAAAGGCCGCCCATTCCCGGTGTCGCTTTGGCAAAATCTGCCGTTAGCTGCTTTACCGCCTCGCGCGCCTTGCCGATGTCCAGCTTTCCTTCGGAATCGATAAGGGTGGATTGATTGTCTTCAAGGTACTGCAGAACGCGTGACCTGAGCTGCCTTTTGAGCTCCGGGGACTGCAGCTTGGCTTCTGCTGATCCTAAATCCTCACTCTGCTCCGCGCCCAGTCGTGGGGCAGCCCGAAGTTTACCGGCCTGCGCCTTCATGTTGTCCAGAGTCTCGCGAGTCAGCGCCGAGCTGTAATTTTCAAGGATCATCGAGACTCGTGCATTCTTTGCGTCGAGTCGGGAGGGATCGACTGCCACGCCCGAAACGGCAAACTTCAGGTCGATTTCAACATCCGTGATGTCTGCCCGCGGCACAGGAAAACGCCGAAGGAGCGAATCCTGTTCGTAGTTCAGGCTGATACTGCGCGTGTATAAGTCTGATGCAACGCGAGCCTGTGCAATGTCGCGAAGAATTGCGCCGACGACTTGATAAAGTTCCGCCATAACAGACTATTTGCAGTGTTGGGGGCCGGGGATGCCAGTCTCACTGCTCCGTCTTGCATTGGAGACTTGCCGATTCAACGCGGCGCCTGATACAAAGAGTGCGGTTGCTACGACGCCGGCTTGGCTGTGATTGCATCCGTCAGAATGTTCAGGACCTTTGCCATTCCGGCAGGCATGTCATCCTGGACGGCATGCACGTTGACGTCGATGGTGTATTCCACCGAGTACCGGGAAGACTTGGTAGAGGTGGAATCCTTCTTGCTCGAAAGGCTGCCAGAAAGGCTGGCACTGAAAATTCCCCATCCAACCTGGGCCTTGAGGCTCCCTTCTCCCGCGAAGCTGGATGTCTCGGTTGAAGAGGCTTCGGTGGTTGAGTTGATCGATGTCTTGAAGTCCAGGGTCATGGTATCGATCCGCAAATAAGGGATCGGTAGAATGGTCAATATGGGAACGGTTAGGCTTAATTTCTTCGGCTGCTCGTTCAGGTTTGAAGGCCCTTGCGTGTAGCTAAACGTTACATTGACAGGGTCCAGAGGAGCATCGGGTTTGTTCTTGTCCACTGGCTGGAAGCCGACTGACTTGATAAAGTCGGCGGAGGCAATGGCGGCTTGGCCTTGAGCTGCCACCGCCGCCTTGAGCGGTCCTCCAATTACAGAATCAAATGGTATTTGTCCAAGTAATGCGGTCGCATTTTTTTGGTCTCCGTCTGGCATTGTTGCCCTCCTGCCAATCTTCGAATTTTTACGTTTTCAATAACTCTTGATGCTGCTTCCGCTTCAATCCGTCTGGGGCTTTCAATACGTTGTGGAGGACTTTCCGTCCCTGACCTGCAAATCCCAAGGGCATGGATGGAGCCCCACCGAGGCCCACGATCGGGGCACTTATCCTAAATGACTAAAACGCATGATTCAGTCCAATATTGGAC
>JBJKQZ010000016.1:0-3687 GCA_046704865.1 Terriglobia bacterium | reverse complement strand
TATGGCAGCCGATAGTGATCAAGATTCCTATTAGCAGCGCTCTGCGAGGTACTTCCAGGCAGGATCCTGCCTGGAAGTACCTCGCAGAGCGCTGCTAATAGGAATCTTGATCACTATCGGCTGCCATATTCTCAAACCTGACATATGATTTCATAAATACGATTGGAATTTCCCCAGTTGGCCCGTTTCGCTGCTTTCCAATGATGAGTTTGGTCTCTTCCCCGCCGATGCCACCCTCGCCATCCTCGGCTGATTTCCGCTCGCGGAAGATGAAGATGACAACGTCTGCGTCCTGCTCAATTGATCCCGATTCGCGAAGGTCAGAGAGCATCGGCTTCTGGCCGGGCCGCTGCTCGGGAGCGCGGCTCAACTGCGAAAGAGCTAAAACTGGGACATTCAATTCCTTTGCAATGCTCTTCAGGCCACGGGAAATGTAGCTTACCTCCTGGGTGCGGTTTTCGTATTTCCCGTGCCCCGTCGCAAGTTGAAGGTAGTCAATGATCAGCAGGTCCAGCCCCTTTTCCGCTTTAAGTCGCCGTGCTTTGGCACGGATCTGCATGATGCTCAGAGCCGGCGTATCTTCAATATAAAGAGGAGCTTCCGCCAATCGTCCTAGAGCTTGCGTCATTTTGGGCCAGTCATCGCGCGTGGTGAAACCGGAACGAAGGCGATGGCTGTCAATCCGCGCTTCTGAGCAGAGAAGGCGCAAGGCAAGCGATTCTTTGCTCATTTCGAGCGAAAAAATGCCCACTTTCTTGGCGCAACGAACAGCAGCATGTGAGGCAATGTTTAAGCAGAGAGCGGTTTTTCCTAGAGAAGGCCGTGCGGCAAGGATAATCAGTTCGCCTGGCTGGAAACCCGAAGTTATATTATCAAGTTCAATGAATCCTGTCTCAATCCCGGTGACCCGGTTGCCCCGATCGAGCAACTTGTCGAGGTCGCCAAAACTGTCTCTTACAATCTGGTGGAGATCAAAAAAACCAGATTGGGTTCTCTTCTCAGCGATTTCAAAAATCTGTCCCTGGGCCAGATCGATAAGCGTTTCAGGGTCATCGACTCCCTCAAAGCACCGCGCGATGACGTTATTCGACGCATTAATCAGGCGACGGACCAGCGACTTTTCCTTGATGATGCGGGAGTACTCTTCGACGCTTGCTGATACGCCAATAGGAATACCGTCTGTCAGTGCCGCTAAGTATCCTGCGCCACCCACTTTCTCCAGCAGACCTTCGCGCGAAAGATCCTCAGAAAGCGTTACAAGGTCAATGGTCCGGTTCTTCTCAGAAAGGAGCAGCATCTTTTCAAAAATGGCGCGATGGCCGTCTGAGAATAAATCATTTTTGTCGATGATTTCGAGTACCTGATTCAGCACACCATTATCGAGCAAAATGGAACCTAGCAGCGCGCGTTCGGCCTCAAGGTTGTGGGGGAAGGCTTTCTCGCTGACGGTGGTGCTAGCCATGGAGATCGAATCCGTTGACGGTAAATGAGCAGATTATAACAGCGCGGGGGAAAAACCAAAACACCATCTTTCGAACCCCGACTCTCAGGAAAAACTTTTTAAAAAGCTGATGTCGAAAGGTCCGTCAAGCCGCTGAAAAAGAACTGGACTCCCGCCGTTTCGAGTGTGGCAAAGAGTTTGATGTCGGTACTCGTCGTAAGTCCTGAAAGGAGTACTGCTCCGAAATAAAGGAGTTTGAGGCACCCAGCAGCCCGTGCTAGTGCCTTCCTGGAATCTAGGAAAGCCGCCGGTCTTTCAACAACCCTTTAAACACTACTCAGCTTTCGAAGCGTCTTCTTCTTCAGGCTGGGTTTCAGCAGTAGCCTCGGTTTCCGCCTTTGGGGTCTTTTTCCCTGCTTTGGCTTCAATTTCCGGCTCAGACTTGGCCTCTTCAGCAGGCGCCGCTTCGAGTTCACCTTCGGCTTCTACTTTCACCTTCACCTTAATCGTTACATCTTTATGCAGCCTGATGGGAACATCGTATTCGCCCAAGACTTTAAGAGGGCTGCTGAGATGAATCTTTCGCCTGTCGATCTTGAAACCCTGAGCTGCCAGACTTTCTTCGATATCCATCGCCGTAACAGAACCGAACAACTGGCCTTTTTCCCCGGCCCGGCGTGTTGCCACAACCTCAACGCCTTCCACGAGCTTGCCCAGTTCTTCGGATTCCGCGCGTTCCTTCGCTTCCAGCTTCAAAAAGCGTACTCGCTGCTGATCAACCCACTTCCGGTTCTGGGTGGTAGCAGCGACCGCCATTTTCCTGGGCAGTAGAAAATTTCGGCCGAATCCGTTGGCCACTTTCACGATCTGGCCTCGCGAACCAAGATTGTCAACATTCTCCAAAAGAATAACTTCCATGTCCTGACTCTCCAATAACTGACATTAACATCCTTGCGTCATGCTATGCCGCAAAGCAGCCGATTTGCAGCCCTGAGATCGGGCGCATACTAGACTTCAGCCGCAAAGGGAAGCAGGGCAATATTGCGTGCCTGTTTGATGGCCCGGGTCAGCGCCCTCTGGTGCGGCGCGCAGGTCCCTGTCAGTCGGCGAGGAAGAATCTTCCCCCGCTCCGCAACAAAAGGCCCGATCAGCCTGAGATCCTTGTAATCGATGAAATCGATCTTCTCCACACAAAACTTGCAAACCTTACGGCGGCGAAAGTACTGCCTGCGGCCTCCGCCAGACGGACGCCTCGCCGTATTACCTTCCGATGATCTTGATCGGTCGTAAGCCATAGGTGTTCCTCTCCCTTAATTCTGAGATGCAGTTTGCGCCCCGGACTGGGCTTCTGAAGCAGCGGGCGGAGCGGGTTGTGCTTCCGCCGAGGGCTTCGCTTCCTTCGCCGGCTTGATGCGCTCGTCAATCCTGACGGTCAGGAACTTGATTACGGCGTCTGTAACTTTCAGCCTACGCTCAAACTCCCGCACAGTGTCACCATTTCCTTCAAAGGTAAACAGGATATAAAAGCCCTCGCGCTGCTTCTTGACGCGGTAAGCAAGCCTGCGGCGGCCCATCTTGTCGATCTTTTCGGTCTTTCCACCCGCACCCGAAACGACCGTGTCCATCTGGGCAGTCAGTTTGTCGATTTCTTCCTCAGGAACATCGGTCCGAGTGATAAACATCAATTCATATTTCGCCATAATCCTCACAACTCCTCTGCCGGAACCTTCCTGTTGAAAAGGTTCATAGCTTTCTCCACGCCTTCTTTCAGAATAACTCGAACGGCCTGAACGACGTGCTCGACCATCCCGGCCACTGACTCCATATCCTCTTTCCGGAAGGGATTCAGGACATACGAAACCAGGTCTCCCGCCGGATGTTCAGGACCGGCCCCCATCCGTATCCGCGTGAAGCAATCCGTCTCCAGCGAACCGATAATGGATTTCAGACCGTTATGGCCCCCCGCGCTTCCCTTCCTCCTACTCCGCAAAGCGCCCAGTGGAAGGTCCTCATCGTCAACCAGGATGACCAAATCCTCGAGCGGCACATTCAAGCTCCGCAGCAACCCTGACACGGAAACTCCGCTCAGATTCATGAAGGTCTGCGGTTTGGCTAGAATTACCTGTTCGCCGTGAAACCTGCCAAAGGCGACGCTAGCCCGGGCTTCGCGGCGCGAAAACTCCGCCCTGCAAATCTCGGCCAGGCGGTCAACAGCCATAAACCCCAGATTGTGGGGCGTCAAATGG
>JBJKQZ010000015.1:0-9709 GCA_046704865.1 Terriglobia bacterium | reverse complement strand
AAGTTTGCAGGAGGGCAACGAAGACTTTGGGGTCCAGGCTTGTTGATGTCCGGCAATTGCGCGTCCAGCAATTCCAGCCTCTTTTACAGGCGGAGTCCCAGGCATGGCTGAACGATCTCCACTGGGATTATGCCCCGTCGTCAGACCTGATCTCCAACTACCTTGACGAGAAACGGCTGACGGGTTTTGCCATTCTGGAAGACAATTTTGCACGCGGCTATTGCCTCTATTTCCGTGAAGGTTCAAAGGGACTGATCGGCAGCCTCTTTGTAGAACCTGGAGATTCACACCTGGATCGCACGAACGACCTTCTCGGTAAAGCCATTGACGCTTTGACCGGTTTCTTCGACGTCCGCCGCATTGAGGCACAGCTCCCGCATTTCAGCATCAGCCAGATCGGCCCTTATTTCCGCTCCAGGGCGTTCCAGACTTATTTTCGCCAGTTTATGACTTTTCGTTTAGAGACAAACCCTGCAAATCATCCCCCTTCAGAGCCGCAAGAAAGGACTTCAAAGCAAGGTCCCGTGCCGGGAGACTTTGCTTTCCAAGCCTGGGACCGCAGGCACGATCATGAAGCGGCGCAACTGCTCCACCAGGTCTACCGGAACCATATCGACGCGGCTGTTAATGACCAATATTGCTCCATGCAGGGAACAACGCGCCTTGTGGAGAGCATCGTTCGACACCGTGGTTGCGGGGACTATTTGCCGCGGGCATCGATTGCCGCCATCCACATGTCAACCGGCAAGTTGGCTGGTATTCTTGGTCTCACCGCTGTCAGAACCAGGACTGCCCACATCCCGCAGATTGCCGTTGCCACAGGCTTCCAGGGAATCGGTCTGGGAAGCGCCATGCTGCGGGCTTCGTTCGAGAGGCTTGCGCGGGAGGGTTTCGCTGAGGTTTCACTTACGGTTACAACGCTGAATAGCGGAGCCGTAAGGCTTTATGAGCGGCTGGGTTTCCGCATCTTCCGAGAGTTCGGCGCATATGTCTGGAACCGGCCCTGAGTAAGAACAACAGTATCAAGTCGTTTTGGCCTTCAGCAGGTCTTTGAGCTCATCCATGAATTCCCGAACATCCTTGAAGTCCAGGTAAACTGAGGCAAAGCGGACGTAAGCCACTTTGTCCAGCACTCGGAGCCTGTCCATCACCAGCCCTCCCAGGTCGGAGGTGGGCCGTTCCCGGTCTGTCGATTCGGCAACGTAGGCTTCCGCCTCATTAACTATTTCCTCAAGTTTGCTCATTGGAACAGGGCGCTTTTCACATGCTTTGAGCAGCCCTCCCAGGATCTTCTGGCGGTCAAACTTTTCACGGCTGCCATCTTTCTTGACCACCATGTAGGGGATTTCATCAATCCGTTCGTAGGTGGTAAACCTGCGGCCGCATTTCATGCACTCACGGCGGCGGCGAATGGTGTCCGCTACTTTTCCAGCCCGGGAGTCAACAACTTTGTCTTCGATATAACCGCAGAAAGGACATCGCATTTTGCAAGTTGCACCGGGCGCGGGCAGCCGGCCCGGTTCCTCCCCCCTAATACTCGCAATCTGGATAGGCCCCGTTACTCAGTTTCTTTAACGGCGGCTTCCTGCTCCAACTCTTCTTCTTCCGTGATGGCTTCCAGGCGTCTGAAACTTAGCCCTTCGTGGACCAGCAGGCCCAGACTCACCAACAGAACCGGAACCGACATCATAAGCCAAAGCAGGATGGCTGCTCCAGTGGAAACGTCAGCAGCAATCCCGAAAATCTCCGTGAGGGCGAGAACGATTCCAACCTGGTATCCCCCGCCAATCCCCGGAAACTGTACCACCAGTCCCAGCGAGGCGCAAAACAGAACCAGTGCGGCCGACAGCCACACTAAGCTGCCCAGCGTACCGCCCAGGCTCCTCAGCGTCAGCCAGAAGACGGTTGCATTCGTGCACCAAAGAACGATTGAGAGCCCCACGCTGCCCGCGAAGTCAGGCATGCTCCTGACCACCTGGAGTCCTTCAGCAAACGAGCGGAGAAAATGCTGAAGGTGCCGTTGAATTGATTGGGGTAGAAAGCGGGCTTTGCGCATAACCCAGTCCATCAGCATCTGAGTCTTCCACCGGTACAGCACCAGGCCAGCGATAAGAACCACGGTGATCGCCAGCATGGCGTCGCCAGCCTGGTGCATCACCGTCAGCACGTGCTTTCCAGCCGAGCTCATTTCTACCGGGGCAAAGTAGAGTACGGCTGAAAAAAGCCCAACCAGGCAGATTGAGTCAAGAATTCGCTCCATCAACCAAACCGCCACCATGGAGGTGATGGGCAATTGCTCTTTTCTGGCAATGTAGGCTGGGCGCACAAATTCTCCCGGACGCCCCACAAGATAAATTGAACTGAAGCCCAGCAACTGGCCCACAAACAGTATCCACAAAGAACCTTTCTTGATGGGGTGCATCAGGAACTGCCATCGCAATGCCCGGAAAAGGTAAGTGGCGTAGACTCCAACCAGCGCCAGCAGCAGGAGTCCCGGCTGCGCGCTGACCAGCGACTTCCACAATCGAGCCCAGTCAAAATTGCGCCATTCAGGATTGTGCCGGAGGTTATATATGATCAGGGTCAGAATCAGGGTGCTGACTCCCAGCCAGATCCATTGTCGAAGGTTCTTTTTCTTCACGAAGCGCTCATTTCTAGCCCTTCCCGTCAAACTACCGAAAGCCCGTTATTGAGTCAAGTAACAATCTTGGTAGCTTCCTTTGCGGTCTTCACCGGAAATCGCCCGTTTCGCCGCAATTCAAGCGGCTCAGGAGCACATGAGAGCATCCGCCAACAAAAAGGCAAAAGCCGCTCCCTTGCCATAGGGCACGCACATTCAGTTCCGGGCCTGCACGGCGGTGGCCCCGGAAAGCGGCTTGAAGTCAACCACCAGAATCCGCCCGTCACTTTCCCATTTTCCGCCGGTTGCCGTCACCCCGGATCGTGCGGGGTTTGAGACGCTTACCAGTTCTTCCGCCGCAATCATGCCCGTCATTCCAAGGTCCGCCCCCACTTTGGTGCGTTCCAGATCGACGCGTGGATCGACGGCATGGGAAATAACGCCGGGACGGATGTCAAAGCCATTGTCATGGTCTGCTACCACGAGCCAGATTTGGCGCCCGTCTGGGGCCGTCGCTGGGGCCTTCCAGATGCGCAAGTGATGGCGGTGAGTGAAGGTATTGAGCATTTTTTCAAATGCCATGTCTTCAGGACGGCCATACATATAAAGCGTCGACATTGGGGCGGCATCGTAGCCGGCTCCCTTGATTACTGCTTCAAATGTCTTCCACAGTGAGTTGGCATTTTCGTCCTGGGCCACGGTCCAGCCAGCCTTCTCAAATGCCGCTGTTATTTCCTGCTTGCTTCCAATCAGCACCAGATTTGTGGGTCCGCCCTCACCGCCTTTCTTGTTCTTTACGCGCCGCGGCGCCCCCGCCAGCAGTTGCATGACAGTTTCTCTAAGATTTGTAGGGATCACCCCTGCAAACTCGGGTTTGAAATCTCCAGAAACAGTCAGCGGTTTGTCCAGAATCACGGAGAATTCAGTCCCGGCCGCATAATCGATGGAGGTATCGGGATTCCCGAACCACGTCCCTCCGCTTTGCTGGGTCTGCTGCGTGCCGCCTGATCTTTTCTGAACTTTTTGAATCGCCGAGTTGAGCAGAGTTACCGGCAGTTCGCTGGCCAGTACTCCCTGGATGGTTCCATCAGCGAGGACCTTTTCCCTTGCGTTGTCAATGTCGTTCACGTGGCAGACCAGCGGAATTTCGGATTGCCCGGGAAGTTTCAGCGTGGTGAATTGCATCAAAAGTTTAGCCCGGTCCGTAGGACTGGAACTCGGAATCAGCCGCGTGATGCGGCCGCGGATTACCGCTCCAACCGGAATAGCGACCCCGCTATTGATCTCCACGGAACGCTCCGTCACAGCCTCCACAGGATCATTCAGATGGGAGGCGGTAGTGCTGACAGCCGTCTTAAGCCTTAGAAAGATTTCGGTCCCGGCAGGAATCGTATAAGTCGGAACACTTCCGGATGCTGTGGAGGCACTCGCTGCCGGTTCCTGGCCGCTGGATTGCGAAGCCTGTCCTTTAGCCAACCCAGGCGCTCCCGGCAACAGGAGCAGCAACACTCCCGCCATGAGCGTGGGATTGAATTTGCCATTTCGATGTACGAAATGTCTCGTCGATATGGCGCTCAATTCAGCAGACACTCTTTCCCGCATCACCTGCTCCAATCCGGGGACACACTCCTCAAGTGGCAGTTACGTCCCATGACTTGCAGTGCGTCGGCCTTAGCGACGGCACTTCTCTATTTTACTGGAGAGAGGATCGAAGTTCCTGAACGATCTCACCCGCAATCGCGCGGCCTCGATCAAGATCATTTGGGGGCAGTGATATGGCGGCCACTTTTGCATGTCCGCCTCCGCCAAATCTCTCGCAAATACTGGCGAGATTGGCGTCCTTCGGCGTGGGATTCCAGGGATTGCTTCCAACTGCAATCTTGATGCGCTCTTTAGACTGGCTTAGCGCCACGTTGTAGACCGATTCAGGAAACAGAAAGTAGGGAATGAACTTGTTAAATCCTTCGAAGCTCTGGTCAGAGAGATCGAGGAACGCGACTCCCTGGCTGAGTTGCGCACGGTTGCGGATGATGTCAATGGTCTTCAAATGCTGATCGTACAGTCGCTCAAACGCCTGCCGGATGGGAGGAAGCGCCGCAATATCCGCCAGCGGTTTTGAAAGCAGGTCAGGAATCAGTTTGGAAACAAAATCATTTGACGGCGCGCCCTCGATCACAAGTGTGATCTGCGTAGCGGGGTCGCGCATTTCCACTGCCGTCTTTGGGTCCGGATATTGCGCGCCATCGATGATATCGGCCCAGTGAATCACGTCTTCCAGATCAGGTGCACAGAAATTGAATTTCGTCGCCGCGATGTGGGCAATGAATTTTGTGCAGGAGCGGTAGGAAGGATCATAAAACTTCTTTCCACTCTGGTCCTGTTGAAAGTGCTCCGCGTCTGCCGGAGTCAGGAAAGCGCTCTGATGATGATCAAACCACCAGGTGAGCCGCGGCGAGCTGGAATATTTGAAATCAACGATGACGTTTTCATCACCGTCAAACATGTCCTCATCAAAAAGCTGGCCGGCACGATGGAGAAGCCCATGGTAGAGGAATTCCGCGTGCGGGTCCACCACTTCGCGATAAAAGCGCGAGAACACCGCTGCCGAGCAGGCACCGTCAAAACACCGGTTATGGAAGCAAACACGAACTTTCATCTGAATTCATCAACGCCTTTGCTCCCCTCCACTGAGAGGCGCAGGCGATTTTGTAGAATTTGCTAAATTGCTCTGCTGAAAACAAATTGTCAAGAGAAAAGACAATCGGATGCCCGGAAACTCCGCAGGACGAATGGGTTGCGCTCAGCGGATAAAGCCCCTCGAGCAGCGTTGCGGACAGTCATTATCATTTTCCCGCCTGCTGAAAAGCGAGGTCCCCAATCACCGGAATGGAGTACTGCTCACCGTTGTAAGCCTTGTACATAAGTAAAATAGCCAGCACTAAAAGGACCGCCCCATACGCCAGCCAGACGATTGTATCCATGATCCACCCGATCACTGGGATCATTCCAAGAATCGTCGTCAGAATAAACAGAGCAATTGCCACAGCGATGCCCGCAAGCCCCAGGAAGACCGCTTGAAATGCGTGAAACCGAACAAACCTGTCCCGGTTGTAAGGCCCGACCAAAAGGAAGAAAATGCACGCAACGGGCCAGACAATGTAGCAAAGCAATCCCGCAACATTGGAAGCGATTCCTGGCAGGTTTACTCCAGACGCCGTGCCAGAATGGGCCGTCCCATTAACCGTGCCGACCGGACTTCCGCACGAACTGCAAAAGACCGCGTCTGCCGATAAACCTGCTCCACATTTTGCGCAGGTGGCCGTAGATGATCTCCTTTCCTGTTTTCCAGAATTTATCTCATTTGAGATAAGTCTTAAGCATGGACTTCTGACATTCCAAGCGTGAAGATAGTCTGCTCGCTTCCTTACTTGTTATACTTAGCACACTCTCCCTCTTGAGACAACGAACGCACTGCAAGAAATTTATCGAGTGTTGTTCCAGGGTTGCGGGCTGGCAATTCTGCTCTTTTGGTTCGCCGATATTTGCCGGCCTTCTGGGTCCCGGCGAGCTTCTATAAAAAAGAGATTTGCGAGAGGGGAGGAATCAGGGAGGCTTAAAGTTTTCACAAAATGAACATGGCCCGATGTGAGGTCTATTTTGGTAAAACCACCGCGCGAACGTTATGCCTCTCGGCCTTCACGTTCGGCAAGGACGTGGCCCTGGCTTTCACGGATGTGCCGGCGGGATACTGAATGACCCTTGCCATCGGCTGCAGTCAGGAATTTGTCAATCACAAGCCAGGTGAGAAGAGCAGCGGGAAAATAGAGAGCAACAACAAGAGCCAACAGTTCATAAATCCGTTGCATTCCATTGCCCATCATAAACATATGGCACCCACTTCCAGACCTTCAGATTTGCCCGACATCGTCCCGGAATCCAATTCCTCATCAGGCATCAAGTCCATTTCAGCATGAACAGAACGATACAACCATAGCACCCTGGTACTACGCCGCGGACCCGATGCTACGTTGTTGAGCAGGCGAAACCTGTGGCCGCAGAATCACGCCGAATTCCCCCTGCGAACGCAAAAGTCGCCAGTCGGCAAATAGCGAGACGCGCTTTTAGATATTGTCCACTTTGCTCAAAGCCAGGGCTGGCCATTCGCACCAGAAAAAATCGCCCCGAATTCTTCAATCGGCAAACGAGATCAAATTCCTGATATGAATAAGATTATTGCTTTATCAGGCAATATCCGGCGATCGAGTCTTGCAGTGCCGGGAATAACTGAAGGTGGCCGGCTGCCCAGCCCGCTACCAGGCGCCCGGGCCGGGCAGGCTACGGGTGTGATTGAAAGTATACTCGCCGAGCAGATGCTCCCCACCTGCATCATCAACTTTAACCATACGTACAAGCATCACATTGTTCGGAGCCGCCTTGGCAAAGCTAATGGATTCCTGCAGGATAACCGTGTCTGCGGCAGCATTGATGGGAATGTCCTTCAATCGGAGCTGTTCCGCGCCCTGCTGATCGCAAATCAGGAGATCGACGCGCCTTGCGCCCTTCAGGTCTGCAGCCAGGCGGCCGATCAGAATGTCATCTTCGGCAGTGACTGTACACTGGACGCTGCCACCCCGCGGAGGAGCATATTGCCGCACCCGCAAGCCTTTCCCCGCCGCACGGTTGAGAAAAGTATCGTTCACCACCATTCGCAGGCTTCCTTCTTGCGCCAGATTGCGAATTCCCTCAGCCAGCAAAATCACTTCCCGCAGCCGCTCGCCGCATTCGTCGCAAGCAAGCAGATGTTCCTCTACGGCGCGTTCCCCTGCCTCGTTCAGCGTCCCAAGCCAGTAATCGGCCAGGACGGTTGAGTCAATGGGGCTGCCGCATTTTGATGGACGGTCGGTGTCCGGGCTCATACAGTCACCCCCAGGCACGCACGCAAGGCCCGAATCGCCCGATGTCGGATGACCCGCACGTTGACTTCAGAAACTCCGAGGAAGGAAGCGACGTCCGCACTGGTCTCTTCATCATAAAAGCTCATCACAACCACCGTGCGCTCGCGTTCATTCAAGTTCTGAACACAGAGCCGGAGACGATCGCGATCCAACTGGGGCATCGCCGGTTGGGACGACACAGGGAATTCAGCACCGTACTGGCGGAGCAGGGCCTCTTTTCTTTGAGCTCCGCGCCGAAGCTCCAGCACCGTCATGCGGCACACTCCAAGCACAAAGGATGCCAGTTTTTCCGGCTCACGAAGGCGCCCCGCACGCAAGGCCTCAATCGTGATGATCAGCACCTGTTGCGTCAGGTCATCACTGGCATGCTCATCCCGCAGATGCCTCAAACCGTAGAGCCGGACTCGAGGCGCCATCCGGCGGAACAATTCGGCTTCAGCCTCGCGGTCCGTTCCGCAGCCGATTTGCCGCACCAAGTCGGCGTCATTCAGATCGATTTCCATTAACACGTCTTTTATGTGTAACGGAATGGCAGGTCGTTACACTTCCGGGTATCAACTGGGAACATTGTACACGAAGATGGCATATCACGAACAAGGAGAGCACAATTGACCTTAAACGCTGAAAACCGTAAAACCGTTGATACTTCAGGAATTGACCGCCTGCGTGACATCCACATTGCCGCTTTGAATGCCGGCGATGCGGACGCCTGGGCAGCCTGCTTTGCCAACGACGCAGTACAAATGCCTCCGCATTTTGGGGCCAACAGCGGGAAGGCCGCGATCGAGGGATGGAGCAAAGGGTTCCTGAGCATCTTTACCTGCAAGTTCAGCCTTTCAGTCGAGGAGGTTCAAGCCGCAGGCGGCTGGGCGTTTGAGCGTGGCCGCTATGACATCGCCCTGACGCCCAGGGCCGGTGGCGAATCCATGAAGGACAACGGAAAATACATCACGATCTACCAGCACCAACCCGATGGCTCCTGGAAGATTGCGCGCGACATCTGGAACAGCGACCAACCCCTGCCCGGAACAAAATAGCGGTTCTGGGAACAAGGTCGCGCTGGCGCTAAGAACCATTACTGAAATTTGAGAAGGAGTGCACAAAAAGGAGGAAGAAAACATGGCCAAAGTAACGGAGATAGCCCCGGACATTTACCGGATCTCAATTTATGCTCAATGGGGCGATCTGCAGTTCAACCATTTTCTGGTTAAGGACGAGGAACCGCTGCTGTTCCATACCGGCTTGCGTGGAATGCACGCGGAAATTCGTGAAGCACTCTCTACCATCATCGACCCTTCAAAGATTCGCCACATCGGCTTTAGCCACTTTGAGTCCGACGAGTGCGGCGCGCTGAACGAATGGCTGGCCGCTGCGCCCAGCGCCGATGTCGTCTGCAGCCAGGTGGGAGCGCTGGTCACCGTGAATGACTTTATCGGCCGCGAAGCACACGCTCTTGCGGATGGTGAAACCTTTACGACCGGCAAATACCGCTACCGCTTTTGCCAGACCCCTCATCTGCCGCACGGTTGGGACGCCGGAGTGCTCTTTGAAGAAACTCAGAAGACTCTTCTCTGCTCCGACCTCTTCCATCAGACCGGCGACGTTGAACCGATCACTTCTCACGATGTTGTTGGCCGTTCGCACGAGGCCATGAAGGCTTATCAGGCGGGTATTCTGGCGGATTATGTTCCTTACACGCCAATCACGGCCCAAAACCTCAAGAAACTTGCGGCGCTGCAGCCGAAAACGCTCGCCATCATGCATGGGTCCAGTTTTACGGGCGACTGCGCCCGTGCGCTGGACGATCTGAATGTGGCATTCCGGGAAGTCTTTGGCCGCGAGAAGCAGGCAGGGGCCGGTCGGTAGAAAGTGGATTGCATGCCCTTGCGGCATTCAGTCCTTCAGTTCCGACGGCAGGGCGGGCCAAGCCCTTCCCTACCTTGCGGCGGCTTCCTGCACTGCGGGCGGGCGGCGGGAGAACATCTCTTCAATCAGGTCGCGATAACGTTCCTCGACCACCGCGCGTTTGACTTTCAGAGTCGCTTAAACCACTCCACCGGCGAAGGTAAGCTCCTTCGGAAGCAGCCCAAACAGGCGGATCCTTTCGAGGGGCGGCAGCTGCTAGCAGGCCTCA
>JBJKQZ010000014.1:0-5322 GCA_046704865.1 Terriglobia bacterium | reverse complement strand
AGCCCAGCTTGATGTTGAACTTGAGGCGTCCGACCCTGGAAAAATCATATTTCCGGGGATCAAAAAACATGCCCGTAAAGAGGGCGGTTGCCGTGTCGAGCGTGGGAGGATCGCCTGGCCGAAGCTTCCGGTACATTTCAATCAAAGCTTCCTGAACGGACTTGATGGAGTCCCGCCTTAGAGTCTGGCTGATCACCGGGCCGATTTCATCGCGCTCGGGGAAGAAGACGCGGATCTCTTCTATTCCTCCATCGATGGCCGTGTTCAGGACTGATGCGGTTACCTCGTTGTTGGCTTCGAGCAGAATTTCCCCGGTTGAAGGGTCAACCAGGTCCTCGGCTGCGCAGGCGCCTTCCAGATCGTGCTGGGTGATTTCAACCCTCGAAATGTGGGACTTCTGGAGTTCTCTGAAAGCGGCGGCCGTAATTCGCTTGCCGGAGGCAACAATCGTCTCGTGCGAACGCGGATGCTCAACGGCTTTCGAAAGCCGCATTCCCAGGAGTCCTTCAGAGACTGCCCAGAAGATTTTGCGATCTTTCAGGCTGATATTTTCAACCCGGTAGAAAGTCTTGAGGATGTCGGCGTTGTCTTTAAGGCCCAGCGCACGCAGAAAGATAGTGCCAAGGATCTTCCGCTTCCTGTCGATGCGCACGTACAGGATGTTCTTGGTGTCATACTCAAATTCCACCCACGAACCGCGGTAGGGAATGAGCTTGCCCAGGAAGTAGCTTCTGGCAGCGTTGGATTCAAAGAAGACGCCGGGCGAACGATGGAGCTGGCTGACAATCACGCGCTCCGTTCCGTTGATGATGAACGTGCCGTTGTCAGTCATCAGCGGAATTTCGCCGAAATAGACTTCCTGTTCCTTGATGTCGAGAATGTTGCGGGGGCCTGATTCGCTTTCTTTGTCGTAGAGCGTCAGGCGGATGGTCACTTTGAGCGGGGCCGCAAAGGTCATTCCGCGCTCCTGGCACTCGGTGACATCGTACTTGAGCTGGAGAGTAACCGGATCACCGCACTTGTGGCAGAAATCAACTTCGTTCTTGTTGAATGTTCCGCACTTCTGGCACAGAACTTCGCCCGCCTTGAAAGGGTCCGTCACCACGGTATAGCCGCACTGTTTACAGGTGCGGCGCAGGTGATGCAGCCCGCGCAGGCTTCCACATTTGCATTCCCAGTCACCAATCGAATAATCCACAAAATCCAGTTGCGCGACACCGCGAAAGTCGGTGATGGGAAAAACAGAATTAAAAACCGCCTGGAGTCCGAAATCGTCACGTTCCGAAGGAAGAGAGCTCATCTGGAGGAAGCGTTCATAAGAGCGCTTCTGGACTTCGATAAGATTAGGAATCTGGATGGCAGACGGAATCTTTGAGAAATCAATCCGACGCGGCAGAACAGCGTTAACGCCGTTTGGCATTCGTTATGCTCCTTGCTTTGATTTTAAAGGGCGACGAATCAATGGAGACACATGCACTCTTTTGTTTTGATGCATGAGAGGGGCTGCAGGATGCCAAACCCCTTCCGGGCGGACTTCGGCATCCCCGCCATGGTTACCTTGAGTTGAGAGCTTTCTTTCGCCAAAACCAGTCTTTAGGGTTTTCAACTCGAAAACACCAGCGACCGGGCCCTGCGCAGCATGTTCCCCCGGCCCGAAGGGAACTATTTCACTTCAACGGTCGCGCCTGCTTCAGTAAACTTCTTCTTAATATTTTCAGCCTCATCCTTGGACACGGCTTCCTTGATCGGCTTGGGAGCGCCGTCCACCAGGTCCTTGGCTTCCTTGAGGCCCAGGCTTGTCACTTCGCGAACCGCCTTGATGACATTGATCTTGTTGGCGCCGACGGCGGTAAGGATTACGTTGAATTCAGTCTTTTCTTCCGCGGGAGCTGCAGCCGCTCCGGCTCCTGCCGCTCCGGCAACAACCACAGGCGCCGCCGCTGCAGCAGAGACTCCCAAGGTCTCTTCCAACTGCTTCACCAGCTCTGAGGCTTCGAGCAGCGTCAACCCTTTAATTTGTTCGACAATCTTATCAGTTGCTTCGGACATCGTATCGTTTATCCTCCTGAAATATCTTGATTATCTTTGAATCCGGCGAAAGGGAAACCCTTCTGCCGGACCTAGTTACCGCCGGATGCCTTAAACTTGTTTTCTTTTACTGCCTGTTGAACCACTCGCGCAAGGTTGCGGGCAACGCCTGAAAGAGTTACGGCGAGTTGCTGCCCAGGGGCCTTCATCAGGAAAAGGGCCTTGGCGAACAGTTCTTCCCGAGAAGGAAGCGATGCAAGCGCCTCCACCTCGGCCATGGAGACGACCCGGCCTTCCACCATCCCTGACTTAAAAACAAGCGCGGGATTCTCCTTGGCGTACTCAACTAGGACCTTGGCCAGTGACACCGGATCCGTCGCTGTATAAGAGAGAGAGGTGGTGCCCCGCAGCTTCTGCGCTGCCGGTTCGACTTCAGTTCCGTGGGTGGCGCGTTCGATCAGGCTGTTTTTCACCACCTTGTACCGGGCGCCGGTCTGCGAAATCTGGCGGCGAAGCTCCGAATCCTGTGCCACCGTCAATCCTTCAAACCCCGTCAGAAAGACCGTCCGGGCGCTCTTCAGCTCTTCATGAAGATCTTTCGCCTGCTGATGTTTTTCTTCCCGCTTCATGCTGCTCCTCTTAGCAAAGTTAAAAAGCCTGTTATACGGCTTCCACGGAATCCAGGTCGATCGGAACGCCGGGGCCCATCGTCGATGAGATGACGATGTTCTTAACATATCGGCCTTTGGCTGTCGCCGGCTTTGCCCTCAAAACACTTGTAATCAATGCTTTGGCGTTATCGGCCAGCTTTTCCGCTTCAAAGGATACTTTCCCGACAGCGCAGTGGATGATTCCGGTCTTATCCACGCGGAATTCCACCTTGCCGGCCTTTAGTTCCTGCACGGCGCGTGTAACGTCCAAAGTCACAGTCCCCGTTTTGGGGTTGGGCATCAGTCCGCGGGGGCCTAACACCTTTCCCAGGCGGCCCACGGACTTCATCATGTCGGGTGTTGCCACCACAGCATCAAACTCCATCCATCCACCCTGGATCTTCTGTACGATGTCCTCTGCGCCCACTTCGTCTGCGCCGGCTTCGCGAGCCTCGCGAACCTTCTCACCGGAGGCAATCACTATCACGCGGGTCGTCTTGCCCAGCCCGTGCGGAAGGACCACCGTGCCGCGAACCATCTGGTCTGCGTGCTTCGGGTCCACTCCCAGGCTGATTGCAACTTCAACGGACTCATCAAACTTGGCAAAGGCCGCCTTTTTCACCAGCGGCATCGCATCCGGAAGTGCATAGGCGGGCTTGTCAACCATCTTCTTGCTGGCTTCGTATTTTTTCCCCACCTTCTTCGTCCTCCTTCGATACTCCTCGGGTCCTCTTGCGCCTGTCTTTATGCTACAACTTCCAGGCCCATGCTCCGGGCCGTTCCCTTAACGGTGGCAATTGCCGCCGCAAGGTCGCGCGCATTCAGGTCAGGCAATTTCTGCTTGGCAATTTCTTCCACCTGTTTTTCAGTGACGCTGCCGACCTTGTTCTTGTTGGGCTCTCCAGAACCCTTGGCAATGCCGGCCGCGCGCTTCAGGAGCACCGATGCCGGAGGGGTCTTGGTGACAAAACTGAAAGTCCGGTCAAGGTAAACCGTCAGCACCACGGGAATGATCAGGCCTTCCTGATCCTTTGAAGATGTTTTGGCGTTAAACGCCTTGCAGATATCCATGATGATCACGCCGTGCTGGCCCAGTGCCGGGCCGACGGGCGGGGCAGGGGTTGCCTTGCCCGCGGCAATCTGCAATTTCACCATTGCTATCGTTCTTTTGGCCATGACCTGATTACACCTTCTCGACTTGATAGAAATCCAGTTCCACGGGCGTGGCACGCCCGAAGATGGTTACCATGACGCGCAGCGTGGAACGGTCTGCATTAATCTCTTCCACTTGACCAGTAAAGTCCTTGAAAGGTCCTTCGGTAATCTTGACGCTCTCGCCGCGCTCGAACTCAAGCTTCGGCTTGGGATTCTCAGCCGCCACCTCAACCTTGTGAACAATCCGGTCAACCTCTTCCATGGTGAGGGGAGTGGGCGTAGGACCTGATCCAACAAAGCCCGTCACTCGCGGCGTTGACCGCACCACATGCCAGGTTTCGTCATTCATTTCCATTTCAACCAGCACATAGCCGGGATAGAAAAGCTTTGGCGTTACGACCTTTTTCCCCGCCTTGATTTCAATAACGTCTTCGGTCGGCACCATGATCTCGCCAAACCTGTCGGAAAGATTCTCAGCGGAGATTCGGCCTTTCAGTGATTCGGCTACCTTCTTCTCAAACCCCGAGTAGGTATGAATGATGTACCAGTTTTTTTCCATGTTAAGGGCTTTCACAGTTGGATCCCTATAACGACTTCCCCCAGTTCAGGATGAATTCAATCAGACGGCGGAAGACGTCATCGCATATCATGAAATTAAATCCGAACAGGAAGGTGGTAATGATCACCATCACGGTGGTTCCGTACACTTCCTGCTTGCCGGGCCATGTGACCCGCTTCATTTCCGCGCGCACATCCTGAATGTACGAGCCGACCTTTCCAGCAACCTCTTTGCTGACTGCCAATTCGTTGGCCATACAATCCTTTTTCCCGCTCCGCTAGAGTGTCAGTCCCGCCACGAAAGCCCTGGGGCCGCAACCATCGTTCGTGGCAGGGGCGGAGGGATTCGAACCCCCATGACCGGTTTTGGAGACCGGCAGATTAGCCGTTGATCTGACGCCCCTCCAAAAAGCAGCGGCTGGCGGCCATTGACAAGCAACGCGCCGCCTGAAGCACCGACTGCCTTTTGCTGATGACTCGTCACTTTACTTCTTTATGGGCCTTATGCTGCCGGCACGTCGGGCAAAACCTTTTGATCTCCAACCTGTCCGTGTGCTTCTTCTTGTTCTTGGTTGTTGTGTAATTGCGATTCTTGCAGTCGCTGCACTGTAATGTAATGATATCACGCATCGCTTAACTCACCAGAACTCTCAGATTCTATTGAATAATCTCGGTAACGGAGCCGGCGCCGACGGAATGGCCGCCCTCACGGATGGCGAACCGCAACCCCTTCTCCATGGCGATCGGCGTTATCAGCTCGATCTCCATCGACACATTGTCTCCCGGCATTACCATTTCCGTCCCCGCCGGCAGCGTCGCCACTCCCGTCACGTCCGTCGTCCGGAAATAGAACTGCGGCCGGTATCCCGTGAAGAACGGCGTGTGCCGCCCTCCTTCTTCCTTCGTCAAAATATAAGCTTCCGCCTTGAAC
>JBJKQZ010000013.1:0-2821 GCA_046704865.1 Terriglobia bacterium | reverse complement strand
CTGGATACCAGCCGTCACCAACGCCTCACTGCAGGTAGGGCCGATCGAGCACACATCAGATTCCCGTAATGCATCCAGGAGTCTGTCACCGGCCGCCTGCTCGGACGCGACCTGAAGGACGTTTGCCACCTGGTTGCGGCTGGTAAAAAGCACTACGCGCGCGCGCCCGGCAAGAATGTCGTCAAGTGTTTCCCGCAACGGGCCAAGGTCTTCCGGAAGCGCCCAGCGGTATACGGGCACTCTCAACGAGACCACGCCGCGTGATTTCAGTTCCTCAAGAAAGGCGTCGTTGGGTACTCCGTATTCCTGCACAGCAACCGTGCTGCCTTGGAGCGTAAAGCTGCGCGGATTCTCGTCCAGTTCCTGGAGAATCTCGCGCCAGGTGTTCGGCTCCGGAACAATTATCGTGATTGGAATCCCGTATTCGCGCAGCACTTGAGCAGGTTTAGGTCCGCGAGCCACCACCGTTGAAGTTGAAAGTCCATGAACAATTTCTTCAATCGCGTAGCGCGACTGGAGAGCCTCAAACAAGGTGCGGGTGCCGACACCGGTCATAAAAATGACACCTTGAAGTTTCCCGGAAAGCAGCTTTTCAGCAAATTCGAATGCGGCCGGATTATCTTGAAGCGGGACTTCCCTCATGCTGGGGCCAATGCGCGGTACTCCTCCGAAGCGAGCAATGAGCTTGGCAATCACTTCCGCCCTTCGGCTCTCAAAGGCCGCGACCTCAAGACCTCCGAAGTTCGGCTTTGCACCGTTCCTATCCATAATAACGATCTAAAATTGACTCTGTGCCTGTCCTGAATCCGCTACCAGTCTAACTGCTTTTTGAAATGCGCGCCAGAACCCTCCCTGCGCCATTTCTGAACATAGATTCTTCCGTCAACAGGCTGATAACCAGGTGGCCGTCGTCTGGAAAATCGTAGAAATGGCCCGGATGAACCAGAACACCGTCCCGGGTCAAAAGTTCCATTGCCCAGTCTTCGTCGCTCAGAATTTTGGGCACTTTCAAAACAGCGTACCAGCCACCATCAATTCTGAACCGTGTTAGCTCCGGGCAGGATGATATCTGATCGTCCAGCCAGCACAAATTGGATCGCAGCCGTTCCATGATCCTGGGCCGAATCGTCTTTTGAAAGTCAAGCAGCGTTGGCAGGGCATTGGCAACCGGCGCGCTTACAGAAAGGTAGGTGTCAGCGATTACTTCCAGCCTTTCCAGCGCCGTTCTTAATTCCTCCGCAGGCCCGTTAACCACCATCCAGCCAAGCTTCATCTGCGGGAGGGCTGAAATTTTTGACAAACCGCTCAATGTAAAGGTGAGAATTTTGGAACCTGCGGCGTGCGAAATCACTCGATTATCGCTGGCCTCAATAGGGTAATCCGCAAAGACTTCGTCGGCAATCAATGCACCCTGATTTTGCCGGCAGGACTGCTCCAGGAAGTCAAGCTCTTTCGGCCTGACAAACGACCCTGTGGGATTGTTCGGGTGAACCACAATCATCGCCCTGGTGCGCGGCCCCCAGCTGCCGTGCACGGCATCCAGATCGATCCGCCATTCGTGATCGTAATGCAACGGATAGGAGACCACCTCAAGATCATTGATGCCGGCAAGGAAGTCGAAAAGTGGATAGCTCGGCTGCGGGACAAGGACCTGGTCACCAGGATCGGCCAGCAGCCGGAAGGCATAAGTGTAAGCTTCACTGGTGCTGGTGGTCAGGAAGATCTGCTCCGGACCAACGCTGACGCCCCGGGCCGCGTAATATTCGCAGACGGCCTGGCGCGCACGAAGGAGCCCGCGAGGGTCGGGCTCATAGGTTAGGGATCGCGGATCCTCCAGCGACTTCAGGACTTCAGGGTCCGCCGCAAAGCCGCAACGGGTGGGATTTGATTCTGTGAGATCGAGGACGGGAAGACCACGCCTCCGGCGATCTTCAATCTGCTGCGTAAGGCGGTTGGGCGCTAAAAGCCAGTCCGTACGTGATGAAAACATAACGCTCTTATCGCGGTTTCACGCAGACTGAAGCAACCCCTGACTCACCGCCGTTAGCCGCTTCTAATTGACGATCCCCTCCTGGGAACCGTATTCGACGGAGCCGCTCAGTTCTTCTCTGCCTTTTCGAACCCCGCCAGGGCGGCACTTCAGGTCAGGCCGTTTCTTTGATCACCTTGAAGAGTCCGAGCAATGACTCGCGAGTGCTCTCCACCTTGTTACCATCAGGGCGCCGGTAGTGCGTTTCAAGGGCCATGTCACCCTCAAAGTTGTCACGACGGAGCGCCTCAAACTGCCCTTTCCAATCGATAAAGCCACCTCCGACAGGCGCCCATTGCAGCTTGCCTCCAGGGCCTTTCCTGACATCCTTGATGTGCATGTGAGCAAACAGACCTTTTACGTGCTCGTAGCCGTTGGGATACGGGACTTCGTGCAGCATCGCGGCGTTACCCGGGTCCCAGTTTCCGCGAAGGTGGGGCGAATTGATATCCCGGATGATCCGCCCCAGTTCCTGGCCAGTCCCAATGTTGCACTCGTGCTCGTTTTCAAGGATCAACAAAATATCGTTTTCGCCGGCAACCTTGGCTGCCTTGGCCAGCCGGTCGCGCACATAGGGGTATGCTTTTTCAGGTTCCTTTACACGCCAGTAGCTGAAAATTCGCACCTTCCGCGTTCCAAAAAATCTTGCAAGTTTGAAGCATTCATGCAGCAGATGATCGCTGTCCTGATCCGTAAAATCAGCCCGGAACGTGTCTCGCTTTTCTTTGCGTGCAGGAATCTCCGGCAGATTGTACTTAAAGACTGGTGAGCCGATATCGGTCACTTTCAGGT
>JBJKQZ010000012.1:0-3028 GCA_046704865.1 Terriglobia bacterium | reverse complement strand
CCCTCCGCGGTTGTTCGGCCCTCGTCCAGCCAGGACGTTGCAAAAGTTATCAAATTTGCGGCTGGCAACGGACTCACGGTTTCAACGCGAGGCGGCGGGCATTCGCAGACCGGGCAATCGCTTTCTGACCAGATCGTGCTGGATATGACGGCGCTGAAGGAGATCACCGAGGTAAGCCGTGAAAAGAGCAGTGTGACCTGCCAGGCCGGCCTGAAGTGGCGGGAACTTGTGCAGCATCTTGCTCCCCTGCAATTGTCACCTCCTGTTCTGACCAACAACCTGGATGTAACGATTGGCGGCACACTCTCAACCGGGGGTTTGGGAGTGGCCTCCTGGCGACATGGGACACAGGCTGACAATTGCCTTGAACTTGAAGTGGTGACAGGCGAGGGAGAAATAGTCCAATGCTCCGAGCAGCAAAATAAGGACCTTTTTGATGCCGTCAGGGCGGGCATGGGGCAGTTCGGAGTCATTACCAGCGCCAAGCTGAAAATTCGTTCGCATCTGCCGAAGTTTCGCTCTTACTATCTGCTCTACGACGACATGCCAGTCCTTCTTGATGACCTTAAAACCGTGATGACCGACGAAAGGTTTGATTTTATTGAATCCTGGTGCGTTCCCTGTCCTCAGGGGTTCAAACAGGTTGGCGACGCCCGCCAGGCTTTTGCCGAGTGGTTCTTCCCGTTGCATGCCACAATTGAGATTGACGGTTCTTCTGCAACTCCAGCCGACGATAAGCTTGCCGGCCTCAGGTTTTACAAGCATGTCCACACCGAAGAGGGGAATCTTGTTGATTTCTACTCGCGGCTTGACGCCCTTTTTGCCATCTGGAGGCGCGCCGGCTTCTGGGAATATGCTCATCCCTGGATGGAATGCGTTCTGCCCTGGCAGACGACTCCCCTCTACATCGGGCAAGTGCTGAAGAACTTGCCTCCGCAGGCTATCGCCGGAGGGCATATCCTGTTGTGGCCGGCCCGTGGTAATTCTTCGTCTGTTCCATTGTTCATGCGCCCGTCCAGCGAGTTCCTCATGGGCTTTGGCATCCTGCCGGCAGTTCCTTCCCGCTTTGTTGACGAAGTGCTTCCACGGCTGAACACAGCCAGCCAGGGTGCCGTTATGATGGGAGGAAAACGCTATCTTTCGGGATGGATCGCTTTTGATGCCCCCCAATGGAAGGCGCACTACGGCGACAAATGGGCAGATGTGGTTAAGTCCAAGAAAAAATTCGATCCTAAAGGGGTCATTAACCCGGGGTTTGTCCTTTACGAATGATCCCGCTCAGCGTAAGTATTCGCGAGGTCCGGGCTTTTCTTGACACGCTGAAGAGCGGCATGCTAATTTTTAATCTTTTGTAATCACAGGGATTCCGATCTGTAAAACTGACTGACATTTATGGGTGAAATTGCAAACCAGCTTGGACAACTTCTTGTCCAGTCGATTCCGACGATAGTTCTTGTCATTTTCCTGGTTGCCTTCCTCAGCCGCGTTTTTTTTAAGCCTCTTTCGCGGACTCTGGACGCGCGGGCAAAGGCAACAAGCGGGGCCATTGCGGATGCTCGTCAGCAAGCCGAAAAAGCAGAGACAAGAATGGCCGAATATGAGCGATCCCTTCAGGCTGCCCGGCAGGAGATCTATCAACATCGTGAAGAAGTCCGGCGCGACAGCCTGAGCAAACGCGACAGTAGGATACAGGAAGCCCGAAGTGGTTCAGAATCAACAGTGAACGAAGCCCTGACGGGATTGCAGAAGGAAACCGCTGTTGCCAAGGTTGAGTTACAAACTGCAGCAGAGTCGCTGGCTGCTGAAGTGACGGATGCCCTTTTTGCCCCTCATGATGGTCCAGGAAGCCGAGGGGGTGTACGGGCATGAGGCGGATGCTGAGAGCAGGCCTTCTAGTAATGTGTCTGTTGTGCGCTATGCAGGTTTTCCGGGCGCCACTGCTTGCTGCAGCGCCTCCGGCAGGATCGGCGGAAGAAAGCAGAGCCAGCCACGAACTCCTTTTTGAAACCATCAATTTTATTCTGCTCGCAGGATTGTTTGTTTACCTTTACAGGAAGCATGGCAGAGCCTTCTTCAATGAGCGTTCGGATTCCATCCGTAGGAGCCTTGAAGAGGGCCGCCAGGCGCTTGAAAGGTCGCAGGCCAGACTTGCTGAGGCAGAAGAGAAACTCGCCGGTCTTCAGGATGAGGTTCGGGCCCTGAAAGAACGGGCCGAGCGTGATATTGCTGAAGAGCAGGAAAGAATGCGCAAGGCAGCGGAGGATGAGGCCCGCAGGATTGAAGAATTTGCCAGGGCCCGGATCGTAGCAGCTACCAACGCCGCCAAGCTGGAATTGAAGGACTATGTTGTTGATCAGGCCCTCGATCTGGCACGTGGCAAGATTCAGCAGCGGATGGATGAAGCAAGCCGGAAGAAGCTAGTCGGATTTTTCCTTGCTGATTTAAGCTCAAAACCGAAAAGTAATTGATTGGCGTCCAGCTGTGGCAGCAGTTTCAGCCCGGCGATGGAGACGGAAGGGTAAAGAGTCATGTCAATGGCCATTGCCAGCCGGTATGCGCGAGCCCTTGCTGATGTGCTGGGTCCGCAGGGGGACTTTGGTGCAATGTCAAAGGAGCTTGATGATTTTGCCGCCCTTTGGCGGGAAAGTGACAATTTGCGCCAGGCCCTGGCCAGCCCCACGATTTCGATGGAGCAGAAAAGGGGAGTTCTGGATGCTCTCCTTCAGAAACTGGGGACCTCCGTAACGGCAGGAAACTTTTTGCGGGTTTTGCTGGTGAACTACCGGATGCCGATGCGTGAAGAAGTGTTGCAGGCATTCCAGAAGGCTTCCAATGAGCGTCTTGGTATTATTGAAGTGCAAGTTCTGTTTGCTCAGGAATTGACGGATGAAGAAAAGGAATCGCTCCGTGGCAAGTTTGCAGAGCTAACCGGCAAGAGAGTGGAGATGAAAAATCGTCATGATGAGAAGCTGCTGGGAGGTGTCCAGGCTCGGGTCGGCAGTACAATTTACGACGGCTCCGCCCAAGG
>JBJKQZ010000011.1:0-2861 GCA_046704865.1 Terriglobia bacterium | reverse complement strand
CCTTTGTCCCATGCTTGATGGGATATTCTTCCTTGTTAAGAATATCTTCCATCCCCAGCTTGCGGAGCTGGCCGCCGACTTCGCCAGTGAATGACTCTCCGATGTGATAGCGTGGAAATACTTCTTTTTCCACAATTGTTGATTCGATGCCCAGTTGCTTGAGAAAGAGCGCTGCAAAAGCGCCCCCTGGACCCCCACCTAAAATCACGACCTTATGGCCCTTCGCAGGTTTAGTCATCTGCGCAACCTCCTCTGTGGTACCTTTGACTTCACTTGCAGGCATCCAGATTTACTGTTGGAAGGGCAACCCGGACGCAATCAGTCAGTATGTCGGGCGGCTTGACTCGGTAGTCAATTCACCCAGAAGTTTGTGCCAGGGATGCTTGGGACGTTGCTCGATATCTGTCACAATCCGCCTCATTTCACCCAAGACTGGAGGATTGTCCACATCGTAGAGATCCCCTTGCAGGAGTTTCAAAACGTCAAGCCGGTATTTTGGATTTTCTACAAACAGCGTGAATAAGATATTGAGCCGGTAATAAAGAGATATAAATTCATACCAATTCTTTGTTCCCCGCCGCATGGTGCTTTCGTAATCATCAAAACTCTTTTTGTCAAAGACGTTGCCGTTCCCGACGGTCTTAATAATGCTCTGGGTCGCTAATTTCGCGCTGGTCATGGCAATGCTGACGCCGCTGGAAAAAATGGGATCCACGAAACGGGCGGCATCGCCGATCAGCGCGTAGCCGTCACCGCAAATCTGCTTCATGCCGTAGCTGTAATCACCTTCTTCCTTTAGCGGCCGCAATTGTGTGGCAGCTTTAAGGGCTTCATACAGGTCTGGCCTGCTGGCAAGAGCATTCCAGAAGAAATCCTCGCGCGACTCCTTCGACTTTGCGAAATTCCTCTTTTGAGTTACCACTCCGATGCTCGTGATGGTTTCGGTGATCGGGATCTGCCAAACCCAGGTATTCGTCACCGGCAGGAAGTGAATAAAAATGTAATCCTCGTGGGATTGGCCCTCTTTCGTCTTCGCAAAACGGTCGCGATCGTAATTGTCGAACCAGGTGTGGAGCGCGTACTGATCAAATACGGGATCATTGACTTTCAGCTTGAGCTGGTTTCCGAGAAGGGTATGCCGTCCTGAGGCATCAATCACCACACGCGTACGAAGAGTGATTTTCTGGTTCCCCACACTGAACCTGATTTTCGGCATCGCGGCATCGGAAAAATCTACTTCCTGGACGCGAGTCCCCTCATAAACCGCCGCTCCCTGCTTCTGGGCGTGCTGCAGCAGGAGGACATCAAACCTTGCGCGGTCCACGTGCCAAGTGTAGTTTCTGTCCACGCCCGGCTGCTGCCGCTCTTCGAATCGGATGTCGGCGCGCATCTCCTTCTCCATGCCGGAAAAATTGTGGGCATGTTTTGTGACTTTTACATTGCTGCCAGCGTCGTCACCCATGCCGTCGAAGTTGACGTCGTAAGTGCTCTTGGTAGCGGATGTCCATACGGCTCCATATTTGCGGACAAAGCCGTGCCCGTCCATCTGGTCAATAAAGCCAATTTCACTAAGGACGCGATTGGTTGCCGGCACGAGAGATTCGCCAACGTGCTGGCGGGGCATCAAATCCCGCTCCAATACAATGCACTTCAATCCCGCCCTGGCAAGATAACAAGCTGCGGAAGATCCACCCGGACCTCCGCCAATGATTCCGACATCAAAATCTGCCTTTTCCATCAATTCCTCCAAAAATTTCCCAGGGACCCGAAACGGGAGGAATTCGAGCAATAGACGCTTGGCGTCTTTCGTTGGCCCAGACCCCCTTTTTTTTTGAATCCCCGAACTACTACAGATTTACGTCCCAATTCAACTCAACCTGGAAGACTCCAGTGGCTAAGGTAAAAGTACGGTTATTCCTGAGTGATGACGAGTTGACCTGGCGCAGATCTAAACTTTACGGAACTACTACGGTATCCCCCGTTTTAAGTTCGATATCCTGCGTCGGGTCTTGACCCTTCAGAACCTTCTTATAATTGAAGGGTATCCGCGCTGGCGCCCCATTCGCTCCGACCCGAAGAACATAGATCTTCTTGGATTTGGCAAATTCCTTCAGCCCGCCTGCGGCGGCAATCGCGTCAAGAACCGTCATGCGGCTGACCAGGTCATAAGATCCCGGCTTCGCAACCATACCCAGAACGTTAACGCGCCGGCTCTTTGTTTCCTTCAGAATGACGGTAACCTGCGGAGAATCCACGAATTGCCCAAGCTTTTGAGTCACCTCTGCCGCCAGTTGTCTCGGCGTCTGCCCGCTGGCGACAAAGTCTCCGATCAAGGGCAATGAAATCCTGCCATCGGGCCGCACGGTCTCAGTCTGAGTAATCTCCGGTTCTTTCCAAACATCAATCACCAGCACATCACCCGGCCCAATCTTATAGTCAGCTGCGGCCGGCACGCCCGCGCTGGGCGCTGGTCCCGCCGGCTGTTGGGCGTCAACGCCCGCTGCGGAACGGGTCTCCCTGGAAGGGATCTTGTGCTGTTTTGCCTGGACGACGATCGAGCCGCACGTTAATACAAAAAAACCGATGACCAACCCTGTGATGGACTTGCGAATTCCGGATTTCAATTCCTCTTTTTGCAAATGATCTTCTCCTAAATCCTCGGAGCGCACACTAGGGCCTCTCGCCCGCGGCCTTATCCGGAGAATCAACGATTTCCGCGTCAAAGCCCTCGATGGATATTGCTACGGAGCGATGAATGAGTTCCACAGAGACAACCAGGCTCTGTTTTCCGTTTTCAGCCAGGAGTATGCCTTCGAGCCCATCCAGGCATCCCCCGCGAATGCGGATTCGCTGGCCCGCCT
>JBJKQZ010000010.1:0-5153 GCA_046704865.1 Terriglobia bacterium | reverse complement strand
AATCTGCACTACCCAGGGACTGAACAAGAACTTATCGGAAAAACACTGCAAATTGAGTTCCTTATCATAATCCCGGGCCTTCTTCTGCTTTTCGGCGCATATTGCGCTGTTTTACGAATTGCGTCAGCTTTCCGGAACTACCATTCTATGACATTTGGAATTTCCAGTATGAAAACTGGTATATTCCAGCATTCTATACAACAACCTCCGCCCTTCCCCTGAGGCTCGCGACGGTTGAAATTTAGGCGTCGGTATTACCTAAGGGAAAGCGGGGAAGAAGTCAGCAAAAGGACCTCAGAACTGAACTGCAAACCCACCTCGGATGGTGCGATAGGCTGGGGTCAGCATGACGGAATTACCATCAGCCTGCCGGATGGGTACAGAGCCTTGGCCCAGCAGGTTTCTGAAATCAGCTATGGCAACAATTCGCAGTGGCAGCATGTCAATCCTGGGCAGCGGCTGCCGAATCTGCAAACCGAGGAAAGGTTCAAACTCCATCCTGCTCTGGCCGTAAGGATCCACCAGGGTGATGCGTCCGGCCGGAACCCAGCTATAGGAGCTGATAATCTGGGTCTTCAAGCCGGGAATAAATGTAGAAAACCGGCCGGAAACAGTTTGCGTAAACTCAGCTCGCAAGTATTGCGGAAGATTCGCGGCGTCAATGGGAATGCCACCAGCAAAATCCGAGGAGGGGTCTACAGCCAAAGCGCTTCCGAAGGCATACATTACGCCCACTTCTCCCCGCCCTCCGATCTGCTGTTCATAAGCGACTTCTCCGCCCGAGGACCCATAACCACCGCCATTCAGAATCGCTCTCCCGCCGGACGGACTGATCAGAATATTGCCGGCCGGAGACGAATTCTTCAGGTCCTGAACTCCGTCAATGCCCCAGACTGCCACATCCTGGAAAGCATCGTGATACGCCGCAAATTCAACTCTTGATCCCGGTCGCAACTTGCGCTGCAGGCGGACTTCAGTGTGCCTGGCGTCTTGCAGTCGCGGTCGGAAATTTCGCATCGTGACCTGCGGAAATGCATTCAGATCACTAATACGCTCCAGCAATGTACCCTGCTGTTCCGTGGTAGCCCCGCCGTAACTGAAGCTCAGGACTGTCGAGGGATCGATCTTATAGTCAAGGTCAATCTCAGGGTCGCTGGTACCGGCATCGCTGAAGGAATTCAAATACTTCATCTCGAAGCCAGCCGTTAGCGTGAGCGCGTCAGAAAGCTGGCGGGTCTGAACGTAGCGCAGCACCATCCCCCGGGACATCGGCACTCCATGTCCTTCCGTCGCGGAGAAAGCTGCGTCATTGCCATCCATATTCAACTGGTGAACTGCAAGGCTGATCTCCTCATGGTTCGGGTTCAGGAGCCCGCGGCGAAAGTCCGCCACCACAGAAGATCCATCCAGATTGCTGCGGTTGACGGAACCCGCGACCAGAACGTCGGAGTTCACATCCAACGGGTGCAGATACGCGACCACGGTATCCGTCCCGGGGTCCTGCGAAAGGCCGTTGGCTCCAACGGAACCTGGAACCATCGCCACCACGTGCTGTGCGGGCAGCGGCGTGTGCTCCGCGGCCTTGCGGCGGTCGCGATCAGATTTCGCGTAACGCAGAATGGGACGTGTGGAAGATGAGGTCCGCAGGATCCATTTCCAACCCTGATCCCACGCGTGAAGGTCGCTGCCGGTGTTCTGCCAGTGAATTCCGGAGAGGATATCACCCAGGGCAAAGGCCTCGCGGGTCGTTGTTCCCGGCATCACCTGAACCCGGCTCCGGAACCCCGGCAGCTTTGAGGGCGAGATGACCTGCAGCGAATACCAGCCCGGGGCTACACGACCGATGGTAAAGTTGCCTTTTGCATCAGTAAAAACACGGTTGAGCGAGCCTTCAAGCAGTCCCTGAGGAGTATCAAGTCCAGGGCCGCTCAAAAGGACGGTGGCACCCATGATCGGATTTCCGGACTTGTCCGTGACATTGCCGGCAACCTTGCCGTATTCGGCGCTGAAACTCTGGCAAGCAGTCAGGAGGATGCAGAGAAACACCCCCGCGGACAGCAATTCCGCGCCTCGCCTTGAGTTATTCGGGCTTCGCATAACACCTCGTTCCGACCATTATAGAGGTTAATCGTCCCGGCTATCGACTCGGAGTCAGTACCCAGCCCCTATTACTGAACCTGGAAATTGGTGGTCTGGGTATCCGACTGATCCTTTATTTTGTCCGTAATCTTGATCTGCAATGTGTACTTCCCGGGCTGAAGCAGCTTGGCCGGCATCGTTTTCTCCAGCGTCACCTGTTCTGACGCATCCTTGATGCGGGCGGCCTGCTCCGACTGGTTCAAAACCGTCTTGCCGTCTTTTGAAATCACATAATCAATGTTCGCAGACGGCAGGTGCGTTTTGGGATCAATTCCCAGGTTGTAAACCTGCATGTAAATACCAAAGTTCTGGCTCTGTGTAAAGACCTGATTTACGTTGGGCCGGACTTTAGTTCCGCCGATGACAAAGGGACCTGAACCGACCTCGTTTGTTGGCAAAGGCTGGATCAGGTCGGCCAGAATCAGCGAACTGCTGGTCAGCTTGGCATCGCTGAACTGCGGCACGATAATGCCCAGGTTCTCTGAACCCATGTGCCCGCTGTGATCATCCTTGATCACAAGGCTCAACTTGTAGCGTCCGGGTCGCAGGTAAACCGCCTTCTGATAAACCGACTTCTGATTGACGTAGGCCTGAAAATCATGCTGTGGAACGTCAACGGCAACGCTCTGCTCAAAGGTATTGGCCACCCGGCCGCCAATCGTTGTGAGCTGCCCGTAAATATCAAGGACGGCGTGCATCACACCGTCCTTGTTTTCAAACTGCATTTCGCGATTTGGAACCTGGACGGTGATTGGCGTCAGGACGGTATCATCCGTGATCTTCAGGAAATCAGTCCGGACGCTAAAGGGCAGCAGTTGCGCCGTGACTGTGGAAGTAACCATCGACTGCAGGTCTTTAAATTTTACCGACGGCGCCATAAATATCTTTGAATAGAGGTCCAGGCGGTTGAATTCGTCGTACTTTGCCCCCATGATGTTGGACGTCACCATGGAGCCCCGCCCGTTGCTGGCGCTGCTGTTCAGTTGGCTGGGGCTGATCACCAGGTTGGGGTTCCAGATCGACCCGATCGCCACACCGCCCTGGCAACCCGTCATATCTCCCGGGACGTTTGCCATGGCGTCCTTTTCGCAGGGGTTCATCGTGAGGTGGTATTCACCCGTCAGGGTAGGGTCCACAAACTCGAGTTCCACATTTTCGCCGATTCCCGGTATGTACCGGTAGGTCCAATCCTCAAACGGGTAAGTCGTCATCGTATTGGAGGCATCGGGACCCGAATAGGGAAGGTCAGTCGGGTTCGCAACGTAAGTGCCGCCGCTTGGGTGGGATTCAATCTCATCGGGCGGTCCGTACAAAATGTAAATATGCCCACGGTCAGTCCGCCAGCCGGGGATGCCGGAAGAATAGTGCTCATTCGCATACGCGATGCGGCGATAGATTTCTTCCTTAAACGCGTTCTCGGCCGACCCTGGATTCGGGTTACGGCGCCGCCAGAATTCCTCAATGAACTGGTCGCGTTCGTCGTCGGTTGTCAGCTTCTTGAATGCAGCCCGCTCGGCGGGTGTTATCAGGTATCCGATTGGCCCGTTAATCCACTTCTTGTACGGGCTTTCCATTTCCTTCTGGATTGCCTTCTGGCGCTTGCGCTCCTGCTTGGTAAGCTCCTGCTGCTCTTTTTTCTCTTTCTTGTCTTTATCCTTGCCTGCAAAGGCTGGACACACGACTACCAGCAAACTGGCAGCAACCAGAATCACCGCAACCCATCGGACTCTTTCATTGAGTTTCCGAGAGCCAAATAACACGTTCCCCAACTGCATGCCTCCTTCTCCGCCTCGGAGAATCAATATCCACAATTGTATTTTTCGAAAATGAGAAAGTCAACCAATTCGATGCCCTATGAATCTATGGTAACAGGTTCACAAGTTGCCGTGTTAATGGATGTATTGGGGGAGGGGAAGGTGGCCTGGAAACTGGCTTCAAATCAACAATTCTTAACTGTACACCTGGCCCCGGTGGAAGATGCCGCCCATTTCCCTTCCCCGCCTGCAGATTAATGTTCATATTCGCAAAACCGGCTGTAAAATAGGTGCCAGACACTTGACCCAGGAAAAGCTAGGGATCGGTAGTTTTCCTGACAGAGGTATTCTGTGACTCTCCTTACAAAGCCTGGAGTGGAACCTTTTCCGCCTTTCGGACGTATAGACTTTATAGAAATGCTACTTGTCGGCCAGACCTCCGGCACGCCCAGGACAAAAGGGAGTGTTGTCCCGCCGGTTGGACTCGAGCCTGGTCTTCTTACGCAAGAGATCATCTGAGAAGGATACAATGTCGCAAACTACAGAACTCAAGATCGGCCAGATCAATCATGCCACCGGGGCGGAAGCGGGCATACCGCACACGACCCAGGGCGGCCGCCCCAGGAAGGGGATGTCCAAGACAAAAAAGGTGGTGTTGCTCGTTCTCGGTATCGTGGTTTTGGCTTCCCTGGTGCTTGCAGGCATTGCCTGGAGCCACCGCGGGCTTGTAAGTGTCCAGACCGGCAAGGTCACGCGGCAGGACCTGTCTTCGATTGTGACTGCATCGGGGGAAATCAAGCCGCCCCCGGACAAATTTGCCACGGTGAACGCCAACTCTTTCGGCAAGGTGACGGAAATCCTGGTCAAGGAAGGCGACCACGTCAAGAAAGGGCAGCTCCTGCTCCGGACAGAGGACATCCAACAGCAGGCCAACGTGCAGGCACAGCAGGCAGCCTTGACATCGGCCCGCGCCGACTCACAGGTTCAGGAGGCCAGCGTCCAATCTGCTACCGCAAGTCTCCATACCGCCCAGGCGAACCTTGCCCAGGCGCAGGCAAAACTCCAGCAGGCGAAAGACGATTTTTCACGGTCGCAGCAGATGCTCAAACAGCAATTGATTTCGCAGCAGACGTTTGACCAGGCTCTCAGCACGTACCAGGTTGCGGAGGCCACGGTGCAATCTTCTCAGGCGCAGGTTGCGCAGGCCAAAGCACAGCTGACGCAGGCAGTTTATAACCGTGATATGGCGCATGCGCGGGT
>JBJKQZ010000009.1:0-2710 GCA_046704865.1 Terriglobia bacterium | reverse complement strand
ACGGCTTGATGGTCGGCTCATGCATCAGAGAACGGGCCCGCTCCGCAATGTTCACGGCGTGATCGCCCATGCGCTCCAGGTCACTGTTGATCTTGATGGAGGAAGTGATAAAACGCAGATCGGTTGCCATGGGCTGCTGAAGGGCCAGCAGGCCGGTTGCCAGATCATCAATCTCGATTTGCATGCGGTTCACGCGGACTTCATTCTCCAGCACCTGGCGGATCAGTTCATCATCCTTTTCAACCAGGGCCAGGACGCTGCGGTAGATGGACGATTCCACCAGGCCGCTCATCTCAAGCAGCTTCTTCCGCAACTCGTCGAGTTGAATTTCAAAATGGCGCAATGGGCCGCTCCCCCGCCGTTATCCAAACCGGCCGGTAATGTAATCTTCCGTTTCTTTCCTGGCTGGATTCTTGAAAATGATGTCCGTTTTGTTGAACTCGATCAGCTTCCCCAGCAGGAAGAACCCCGTTTGGTCCGCTACGCGGGCCGCCTGCTGCATGTTGTGCGTCACAATCACGATCGTGCAGCTTGATGCCAGGTCAAGCAAAAGGTCCTCAATCTTTGCCGTGGCAATAGGGTCGAGCGCCGAACAGGGCTCATCCAGAAGCAGGACTTCAGGATCAACCGCCAGGGCGCGCGCAATGCAGAGGCGCTGCTGCTGTCCGCCGGAAAGCGAATAGGCGGACTTATGGAGATGATCTTTCACCTCATCCCACAGAGCGGAACGCCGGAGGCTTTTTTCCACAACCTCCTCGATCATCGCACGACCGCCCATTTTGTTAATTTTTAAACCGTAGGCCACATTTTCAAAAATGGACTTGGGAAACGGATTCGATTTTTGAAAAACCATCCCGACGCGGCGCCGCAGCCGGACAACATCCAACTCAAAAATGTTTTCGCCGTCCAGCAGGACTTCCCCTTCTGACCGGGTCCCATGGATGGTCTCGTGCATCCTGTTCAAGGTCCTCAGGAACGTCGATTTCCCGCAACCGGATGGCCCGATCAGCGCTGTGATCTTGCGGTCCGTAATGTCCAACGAGATGTCAAAAAGGACCTGCCGCGGGCCATAGTAGAAATTCAGATGGCTGACGGCAATCTTCACCACCGCCTTACTGACTTCCTTCTCGGACTCCTGGATGATTCTTTCGGTTCCCGGCACGCCGGTGATTACCTCAGATTCAGTAAGGTTGCCCATCGGATTACCCTCGCAGCGCCGGGCTTCTCTGCGGAAAATTTGAGCCGTGCCACCATATTAGCAACTACAAACAGACTCAGCAAGGCCAACCGGGATAGGAGCATCAAAGTGCTGGTTTCCGCATTGTTGCCGGTATTTGGGATCAGGCTTTTCGTCTCTCCCACGGCTTCAGGCGGCGCCAGCCTGCATTTTCATCAAGCACCATGCGCGAAATAATGCTGATCACCAGTACAAAAAAAGTGACTAAGAATGCCGCCGCATAGGCAAGCGCGTGGGCACCCTCAAACGGCTCAGTGATGAAACTCCAGATCACATAAGTCAGGTAGCCAATCGGCTCATTTGTAATACGACCCGTCCAGAGGTAGCTGGACCAGTTTGCTGTATAGATTAGTGGTGCAGTCTCCCCGACGGAGATGGCCAATGCGAGCAAGATGCCGGTCATAATACCGGGCAGCGCCGCGGGAACGCAAATACCCAACGTAACTCTGCCATCGCCCGCTCCCAGCGCATAGGCGGCCTCGCGTAATGCGCGCGGAACCTGGCGAAGCGCCATCTCCGTTGTCCGGCAGATATAAGGGAGCGAAATGATAGCGAGCGCAACACTGCCTGCCGCGACGGAGAATTTCCATCCCAGCCCTACTACCATTGTGACGTACCCGAAATAGCCAACCACAATCGAGGGAACGCCCACCAGGACGTCAGCCATAAAACGGATGGTTGGAGCTAAACGGCCGCGGTCGAATTCCGCAAGATAAATTCCGGCCGCCAGCCCCGGAGGTGCTGCAAGAAGTATGCCGCCCAGAGCGAGCACCAGAGTGCCTTCGATGGCATTGAGAAGCCCTCCACTCGTTCCCATTGTGACATGGGTGATGACATAAAAATTGAGCGCATTGAGGCCACGCAAGAAGACGACAACCAGGATCCACATCATGGCGCTGCCCAGCAGTAGAAAGGCAAGCGCACAAAGGCTCCAGCCAAGATAATCGAACAGCCTGCGCTGCAAAGCGCGCCCACCACCGGTCCGGATGCGAATGTCGTCAATTTGGGCGGCGGAAAAGCCCATCAGGCCACCCTCGCTCTCTGGCGCCCTTCGTAGTAGAGCAGGATACGAGCCAAACCGTTTACGATAATCGAAATCAGGCAGAGCACCAGTGCCACCTCCGCCAGCGAACGCACGGCCATGCCCGTGGGATCCTGCATGGCACTGTCCAATTGCGAGACGATGAAGGCAGCCATCGTGGTAATCGGCTTGTAGATATTGGTGGGCAGATAATTCAGCGCCCCGCCGCCCACCATCAGAACGGCCATGGTTTCACCCAGGGCGCGGCCGGTGGCCAGAATGCTGGAGCCGATCAGGACCCGGCGCGTGGCGGGCAGCAGCACCGTCCGCATGGTTTCAAACCGGCTGGCACCAAGCGCCACAGCAGCCTCCCGCAGTGCGACCGGCTGGCTGACCAGCGCATCACGCAAGGTTGCAGTGATGAGAGGCACGATCATCAAAAAAAGCACAAA
>JBJKQZ010000008.1:0-4010 GCA_046704865.1 Terriglobia bacterium | reverse complement strand
GTTGTAGAGCTTGACGATTGAATCTTCTTCGTTCTCGCCCACCTTGAATCGGACAATCACCATGCTCTGGCCGGGGTACGACATTGAATAGACGTAGTCAACTCCGGGAATTTCCCAGATCAGCCGTTCCATCGGCGTCGTTACGCGTTTTTCCACTTCCTTTGCACTGGAGCCGGGCATGGACACAAAAACATCCATCATCGGCACGACGATCTGGGGGTCTTCTTCACGTGGTGTTTCATAGATGGCAAACGCGCCCATCAGAACTGCGAAGACCATCAGCAGTGGAGTGAGTTTCGAATTGATAAAGTAGCGGGCGACGCGGCCAGCGACGCCAAGTTCTTGTTTGTTCATGTGGTTTGGACCCGTATTCCATCGCTGAGTTGGTCGATCTTTGAGGCAGCTACTTGCTCGCCATCATCAAGGCCGGACAGGATTTCAATCTGGTCGCCAAAGGATTGCCCCGTCTTTACCAGCCGGTAGTAGGCGATGCCTTTTGCGACGATGACGAAGAGGCCTTCCAGTTCGCCGCGTTGGACCAGGGCATTGGCAGGGACCAGCATCCGGTTTTCTGTTCCGATGGCCAGATTGACTGAGCCGTACTGCCCCGACTGGCATTTGCAGTTAGGAGGAAGCTCAACCTTGGCCACAAAAGTCCGTGTGGATGGATCAGCGGCGGGAACAATTTCGATGATCCGTCCATTGACCTGTTGGGAGCCCAGTTTCACCGGAACAGATTCGCCGACGTGGATCAGACCTAGAAAGCGTTCCGGAACTCCGGCATCCAGGCGAAAGTGCCCGGTGTCTTCAACTGTGATCAAGGGAGTTCCCGGCATTACCAGCGTTCCTTCATCAACAGACTTGGTGGTGACGATGCCATCTATGGGCGAAACAATGCGCGAGTAGCTGAACACCGTCGCCGCGGAGCTGTGCTGGGCCTGCGCCTGGCGCTGGCGCGCTTCCATCTGCTTCAGCTTGGCCTGCGTGGCCATTTCATTGGCGACCGCACCCTTATACCGTGTCTCCGCGTTGTCGTACTCCTGCTGGGTAACAGATTTCTGCGCCAGAAGCGCCTTATAACGCTGGAAGGTGGCTTCGGCAAATTTGCGATTGGCTTCGGCCGCCTGAAGCGCCTGCCTTACTTCGGCCAGGCCCTGGTTGCTCTCTTCAATGCCCGCGGCCGCACCTTCAAGCTGGGCTTGCTGAACGCGGGAATCGATCACAGCCAGAAGTTGACCGCGCCTGACACGGTCGCCCGCCTTTACTGAAATCTTCCGCACGGTTCCGGAGATTTCCGCGCCCAGCACGCTGGTGGTTTCAGGCTTAACGGTTCCCACGGCTTCGTAATATTCAGGGGTTGCTTGGGAATGGACGGTCAAAACCGTAACCCCCGATACCATTGCCGATGCCGGTTCCTGCGCCTGCTTTGTTGAACTGCAGGCGGCAAAGAGCGCGGCGATCATCAGGGCCAGCATCACTTTCACATAGTTTCTTGTTTTCATCGTCAACAGCACTCCTCGAGTGTCAAAACATGTCTATTGCGTAACCGCTGGCGAACCGGGCCCGAGTTCCCCCGTGGCCAGTTCCAGGGCCGCAAATGCAAGGCGAAAGTCATAGACTGCATTTAAATGGTTGTTCTGGGCGGATGTCCGCATGGTTTCTGCCCGCAGTAGATCCATGATGGTGGCCAGGCCGGCGTCATACCGGTTGCGCAGGATTCGCAAGCTCTCTTCCGCCTGTGCCGCGGAGTCACTGGAAACTTCCACGCGCTGCCGGGCTGCGTTGAGATTGAGATAGGCCTCACGCACTTGCAGGCGCACCGCGGATTCCATCTGTGTACGCATCGCTTCCGCCCTTCGCTGATAGGCCTTGGACTCGGCGATCTGTGCGCGTCGGGCACCGCCGTTAAAGATGTTGAAAGTAAGGGTTGCACCTGCCACCCAATTGTTGCCGCCGCGTGCGGCAAAGGTCTGGTTGTCTTTCTCCCAGGACCCCATCATGTCAAGCCGGGGAAGGAATTCCTTTTTTGCCAGTGATACTGAGTTGCCGGCCTTTTCCGCCTGAAGCTGGGCCTCATGGTAGTCCGGCCGCTGCTTAAGGGCCTGCTGCTGTAGGACGGAAAGATCTGCAACGGAGACCTGTACCTGCGCAAGCTTGCCTTCCGTCTGCGTCGGAGAATCTTCCGGGACGCCCATGGCTACGTTCAACGACGCCTGTGAAATAGCAACTGCGTTCTGAGCGCGAATCAGGTCTTCCTTGGCTTGCGCCAGCTGAGCCTGTGAGCTGAGAACATCAGATGCCACCGCAAGGCCCTGATTCTCTCTCGCACGGGCCCGATCCAGGTCCGCCTGCGCCATGGCCACGGCTGACTGCGCCACCCGCACCTGCTCCTTCGCCAGCAGTCCGTTCAGGTAAGCATTGATCACGTCAAACACCACGCCTTGTTGCGTGCGATTGGCATCTTCACGGACGCCCTGGGCTTGAATGCGGGCATTCTTTATCCTGCCGGACGTTCGCCCGAAATCGTAGAGCGGCATGGAGGCCGAAAACTGCGTGCGGAAGTTATCAACCGGCGTGGGAGTATTCAGAAATCCAAGATCGAAATTTGCGGCAGTGAATTGACGCTGCGTCAGCAGAGTGCCGAATACGTAGACGGGATTGTTGCCGCGTGTGAAACCTTCGGAGAAATTCAGTTGAGGCATATACCCGGCTTTAGCGGCATCAATGGCATGTTGGGCTGCATCGGAATAGGCGCCTGCGGCCTGGACGGTGGGGTTATTTTTCAAGGCAATGGTGACGGCCTGCTCCAGGCTTAGCGGGCCGCTGGGCGCAGGGGCCTTTGTTTGCGCGTGAAGTAAGGTCCCGGAAAGCATGGCCAGCAACACTGGCAGCATCGCAAGCGCGCCTGCCGTTGTAAGTAACCTCGAGAAGCGGGGAAATCGGTTCAGTGATTGGGTGAATGGCATAATGTTATTCTCTGGAATGCTTAAATACCTCGCGGTGATCGAGGTCACACCGCTTTGATCGGCGCGTTGCCTTACGGCGAAACGCTGTGCCGTGTTACGAAATCTGCTCCGAATTTCGCGAGGGATCCATGCGTTTGAGCAGGGCGGTATCCTCCTGCATCTGCTCGAACAGGATTTCTCGGATCAGGCAGCATGCCTTGATCATCTTGGGGTTCGCCAACCTGTAGATGACGCTGTTGCCTTCCTTGTGCGATGCCAGGACCCGCCGCTGCTTCATCAGGCTAAGGTGCTGCGAGAGATTGCCCACCGTGATCTGCAGTTCGGCTGCAAGGTCGGTGACCGCCATCTCGCGGTCATGCAGAATGTCGATGATCTGCAGCCGGGTGGGGTGGGAAATGACCTTGCAGAAATCTGCATGCTTGCGGTAAAGGTCCTTTTCAACCTGGGTCGAATGTCGTGCTTGTCTTGCCATTGAAATCTCCTCTAGTACTATAGGAATTTCTATAATACTAATATGCTCTTGTCAAGTGTTTTTTACGTACCCCTTTGATTGAAGATATTTCTATCTGCTGGATCTAGCCGCTCTGCCCTTGATAGAAAAGGACTTGCACAGTCATAGCGCTTCCCGCTTGCTGCCTGTTTTTCGACGCCGCTCTGAGGACAATGCTCTCCATGGGCCGCAGCGTCGTTGATTTTTATTGCGGGTGGCTGGGCCGTCTCCTTCCGAAAACCAGGGGTTACCAGAAAGTAATTCCCTGTTGAGACTTGCATAGGGGTACGGATTTCCGTGGTATTATTGGGGGCGTTGCAGGTCGTGCTATGAGGACACCTGTTCCAGGCGTTCTTGTTCTTCCGGTTCTTCAAGGGTCCCGCGCCTGAGGAAGCGGGGCGATTTCCGGGCAAATGTGCCGGAAATGGCCTGGCGGATCCGGGCGTTGTTTTAGCGGCAGATGGGTTTAGCGCATGGGGGTGCAGATGGGGCATCCCACGTGCATAGCCACTACTCCGTTGCGTCGTGGTATTCAGTGAAGGGGAGAAATATGA
>JBJKQZ010000007.1:0-5379 GCA_046704865.1 Terriglobia bacterium | reverse complement strand
GATACTCTATGGAAGAGCACAAAGCGGGACCGGCAGGATGGTTCGCGGACCGTGAATGCACTCACCAGTTCGTCCCGATTCAGCTTTTGTACCCGGTTGCCCAGAAAGATTACAACAGCGACGAATTTACTAGTCACGAATGGGCTAGACTACGCGGGTGGCTTGAGCATGCACGTCGCGTGACTGTCTTCGGCTATAGTGCTCCGGACACAGATGTCGAAGCCGTAGAAATCATGAGCAGCGTTTGGGGCGATCCGGCGGATCGCAACCTTGAGCAGTTTGAGATAATCGATGTTCAGGCTGAGGATGTCGTCACTCGGAGATGGGAAAGATTCATCCACACTCATCACTATGACTATTCCACGGACTACTTTCAGTCTTCGCTCGCCCTATTTCCCCGAAGAACGGGTGAGAGGTTTATGCATCAGTTCCTGCCTTCAACTCCAGAAGAAGCATTCCAGGAGACGAACCCAGTTATTGACCATTTCGACACGCTGGAGGAACTGTGGGAATGGCACAGAAATCTGATTGAGAGGGAGAATATCTTGGTCGAGGATGTAGAAACGGACTCCTAACCAGAAAGATTCACATGACCTAAAACCCGTCAGGTGGTCATCCAAACTGTTGGTCGAGAGAAAACAAATGGAAAAATTCGAATCATATCCTCTGGAAGAATACCCGGAAATAGGAGAAGCCTTCTTTCCAGCAGAGATTGAGATTGCGTACGCTGTTTGTGGAAAAGACTGCGGAAACAAAGAAGTCATTGTTGATGGCCAGTCACAAGTGTGCCAGTACTGCGGAAAACTGATGTATCGGACGCTGGTGCGTAAGTACAGACTTGTAATAGAGGAATGAGCGATGACCAGACTTGAATTCTGCTGCGACCGGTTCAAAGAGAGTGTTGAAGAAGACAAATTTAAAAGAGCTGAAGATTTTGATGAGACAGAATGGTACATGCGCGAATGGCTGCACATCTATTTCTGCCCGTTCTGTGGAGCCTCAGTTAAAGGAAGAGGCTTCAGAGGGGATTCAACGAGACAGCAAAGTCCCGAGGATAACTGCGACGACCAACCAGCGGCGCCAGCGGTCTCCGCTGTCGCTCCGCCGCTGGCGCCTTGATACGCTATTCATTCAAGCAAAAAAGGTGCGAAATGAATATCATGAACTTCTTAAAGCGTGCTAAGACCGCTACCCCAAAGCCGACGTCTCCACCTTCGGACGATGACTTGAGCGATTGTGTTGATTGCCAAATTAACTTGACCTGAATTATCTGATTATTTTGAATACTTCGACAGATGCCCACATTATTTGAGACTGATTTTTTTCGGGGCCGGTTTTTCCGGCCCTCTGCTTTTTTCAGAAGAAATTGTGTTTGTCTGCGCTTACCTGCCGTTTGCAATCTTCGATATCTTCGTAGGCCTGATATTCTCTCGACACCTGCTTTATGCTTACGAGAATTATGTCCAATACCAGATGGCCGATTTTATCGGTGATTTCATCAAGTTTCTGCTCAAGATCTTGCTCTTCATAGATATTCATTTGATGTCCTTTCCTGGTTATAACAGTTCAGTTGCGGCCACACGGACATGCTCGGCGGTCACACTGGCGGAGTCAGTTTTTGCTGCGGCAATGAGAGCGCCTCTGGCCAGATGGTTTGCTTTGCGGTAGAGCCCGCCTGATCCTTGATGTATGGCGGTAATGGCGGTATCGGCATAAAGCATGCGGCTTACTCCGGCAATTGCCAGATGGTGCTTCAGATAGGCTGTCATTGTTTCCAGATCGCCTCCCTTGAGATGACTTCTGGCAACGACTCTTGCTGCCAGTGGCAGAGAAGTACGGTAGTGGAGATTCTCAACCAGATTGGCCTGCCCGGCCAGAACTACGGGTAACCAGGGTTTTGAATCCTGCTCGAATTGAGTCAGTGTATGCAATTCGGCGAACACCTCAAGTCTGAGCAGGCTGGCCTCATCGATCACCAGCACAACCTTCATCTTTTTGCCGAGGGTAAGCTCCAGTATTTCCTGTTTGATTGCTTTGGTCATCACAGCCCGTGATGAACTTGAGACTTCGCTGCCCAGTTCTCCAAGTATTTGACGATATAGTTCCAGGATTGATCCCGATGTTGCGGTAACGGAGATGACCTTATGTTCGGAAGGGTGCAGACCGCCAAGGACATAGCGCAGCGTCGTAGACTTGCCGCTGCCGATCTCTCCGGTCACCAGTGCGACTGCGCCCAGACGCAGAGCATATTGGATCCGCTCCTCGGTTGCGGAAAGAGGTTTGGTCACCATGATATCTTTGCGCAGGATATCGGCGCCGAACGGCTCTTTTTGCAAAGCAAAGAACTGACGATAGCTGGTATCCATTATTCATCCCCCCATAACCGGCCACCAGTGGCGGCGCTGTCACTGATCAATTCCACCTGGCCGTTTTTATCGCGTTTGACACGGCTGTTGACATGCAGATCCACCTGCCGGAGCAGCCCGTGTGATTCACCCTGACTGCGAATTTCTACCAGTTCCGGGGTGTCTTCATGATAAAGAATCTCAACCCGCTTGCCTATCAAGGCCACCGGCGCCTCATACAGACGGCGGTTTACAATAACGGAGCGATCCTTATTGACTCTGCGCCGGACTGTAGCTCGGAAGTGGTCCATAAGATTATCCGGGGCGGCACGCAAACAGTGCATCTGACGGGTAAAGCGATTAAGCGGAGTCTGTCCGGTAGAGCTATGTACGCGGTTGTGATATTCACCATCCAGCCACAGAGCAAAAGCCTCGTTGATTTCCTGCAGGGTTGTGCCCTTAAACCCCGGCAAGAAGCGGGTCTGTACCGATTTGAAAAATCTCTCGATCTTCCCTTTTCCTTGCGGCATATACGGCCTGGCATGTATGAGCGAAATGCCCAGCGAAGCACAGGTATACTCCAGATGACGAGAACGGAAGGCGGAACCATTATCGACGTAGAGTTTCACCGGCAGGCCACGCTTTCTCAAGGCAGCGGCAAAGGCGTCGAGAAATGGCATCAGCGCCTCCGAGTGATAAAACTGTCCATGGGGGATAATCCGGGAATGGTCATCAATGAAGGCGATCAGGTAGCTCTTGCGCAGTTTGCCCCCTTGGAGCAGGTGCGGGCCGTGCATGACATCCGACTGCCACAGGTCATTGGGCAGTTCCGCCTCGAACTTGCGCCGGTCGCAGGCCACCGGTTGTTCCTTGGCCATCAAATTGTGACTGTGAAGAAGGCGATAGACAGTTGTCAGATTCAGAGTTGTGCCACTGGTCACAAGCCGGCGCTCGTTCATGATTTTTACCAGATCCGGGACAGGATGCTTCGGCATCTGGCGCCGTAATGCGATTAAGGCTTGGCACGTATCCTCATCCATAACCCGGCCTTGCCCCCTGTCCTGACGCCGCTTCGGGTAGAGGGATTCCAGTTTGCCGCCGCTGTCGGTGTACAATTTTGCCCAACGCAGAATCGTTCCGCGACTGATGCGCGTCCGATGGGAACCGGGGATAACCCACTTGCGGTCGCACTTCTCCTGTAGCAGTTCTTCCTGCTCTCCATGTTCCAACCTGGTACCGCCAACCAGGTCGTGGATTATGCCGAACCTGAATACGGCAACCTGTTTTTGCAGCTCTTCAGTCATGATTTAAGCTCCCTTCAAGTGATTTTGCCAACCATACATCACCTGTCAGGACGCGGTCGCCGGCTGATGCCGCTGGGGTGTGAGTTCCATGGCGGTCATTACCGGATTACCTGAACCTGCCGACCGGCGTCTTGCCCAACGCGGTCAGATGATCAAAGGCGGCTGAGATGCCGCTACTCCAACTGATGTTGAGGAAAGCGAGCGTTTGGCGGGTAAGGTTGTCCCACCAGTAACGAAGGTTGGAGCGGAGAAGGTCAGAGCGGGGCCAGTGCGCCGTTGCCTGACGGCGCTCGATATGATGGCGGATCGTCTCCTTGTCCGTGCGGATTCGAGAAAAATGGCTGTCAGGACGCAACGTAAGGACGCAGTTGCATGAGGGACAACGGTAGCACTTCAGAAAAAGGCAGGAAGAAAAACCACGAAAGCAGCGCGGCACATAACCGTGCCCCCAGAGACGATAATGACCACAGCGGGGGCAATGGGAAGGACGTTCCCAGGGATAATCTTTGCCCAAAGCAAAAATATCCTTGAGCAGAACGGAAACAAAATATATCATCAGAATAACTTTGAGGGGGATTATACCCCCGGTGGTAAAAGGGCGTAGAGTTCTGCAAAACTCTACGCCTACTTCATTTCCATAGAAATAAAAATGGCCTCTTAAGAAGGCCAAATAATCCGATAATCCCTGCTATATTGTCAATCCATTCTGAAAATCTGCGCTAAAAGTCATTTAAGAAAATCTGGTTATCTACAGCCCGATTGGAGCATTGTCACAGTTCACAACGAAAGCACCGGACAGAAAGCTGTGTTCAGTGCGCGCTGGACGAGGCCAAATCGTCCCGATATCGACGAAATGCAAACCGCCATCGTCATCAAATGGACCTATGAACCAAATGATCAGATGCCTCCAAAGCAAGTTAACCAAGAACAACTTGCCTTCGTGGAAGCGCTCGATCCCCTCGCGCCAAGTGAACATTCGGAATTAGTGGACATCTCGACAGGCATGGGGCTTAAGGAATGGATATTTTAAGGGACAAGTTGGGTCAGGATTGCAATCTTGCAATGATAGCCAAGATCATCGTTTTTGCAACATCGCAACCCAGACCCCAAATTAACCCCCTGTTGCAGAATTCGATAGAAGGGGACATGAACAACAAGTTCTACTGCGAGGCCTGTCACAACTCGCCACACTCCTTATTGATTACGTCCAACGCGGCGGACGCGACTATCCCGCAACAATTCCAGGGCGACAACTACTGGATTTGGAACTGCAACGTCTGCCACACCGGTGTCAGCCAGCGGAACATGCACGGCTCAAGCTCGAGCAGTTCCTCAACCTCGGGCTCCACTACCACGACATCCTCGGGCGGTGACTCATCATCCTCCACTACGACCTCATCAGGAAGTAGGAGCAGGAACCGGGATAATTTTAGATCCTGAGACACGCAGTAGCTCAGATTCCACCGCAGCGTTCGGAATGGAGCACTGACGGAGCTTGCGCTGGAATCTCCCTCATGCACGAAGGGTCGCGTCTCCCTGTTGCAGATCCCTTATTCGGAGATGCGACCCTTTTTCAATGTCCTTTCGTTTAATTCTTCCGAACCGCTTCATGGGAACCATTTCGATCAGCGACGCCCAGGCTTCACGGGGGACGCTGGTCTCGAAAAGATGGGTGTCAAACATGCCGGGGTTTATGGAATTGTTTTCATCCGTAGTTTCCGGATGAAAAC
>JBJKQZ010000006.1:0-5965 GCA_046704865.1 Terriglobia bacterium | reverse complement strand
GGTCTGGGCAACAACTCTACCCATCTCAACAACACGCCGCTCGGAGTTACCAGCAGCAAGAAGCTGTTTGCTCCCCGGCTGGGACTTGCGTATCAACTCGACGACAAGACGGTGATTCGCACCGCGTTCGGTATTACGAATGACACGCTGCCTCTCGAACGGCCTCTGCGCGGATTCTACCCGTATACGATTGGCGCAGACCAATATGTGGCTGGGAACAGCAATGTGACGCGGTTCCTGCCGTATTCGAACTTTAACAGCACGACCAACACCGTGAATGCAATTCCGGGGCTTTTTAATGGAGTCCCGCTTATTACCGCTCCCACGGGATTCTCGTCAGGTGTGATTACGCCTCCGGGCAGCTACACCGTCGGGACTATGGCTCCGGGCCCGTTTAAACGCGGGTATGTGGAATTCTGGAATTTCACAGTGGAGCGCAAGCTGCCGGGCGACATTCTGTTGAACGTCGGCTATGTTGGCAACCACCTCGTGCACGAGTTCAACGGTGTTGAACTCAACGCTGCTCCTTTGAATACGGGTGCTGCTGGTCAGCCTCTCTATTCGGCCTTCGGCCGCACGTCCGATACATACGCGTTCCAGGGTTACCTGGATTCACACTACAACTCTTTGCAGGTTTCGTTGAACCGCCACGTTACGAATGGCCTTTTCCTTCAGGGGTCTTACACCTACTCGAAGGTGATCGGTTACATGGATGACGAAGGCTGGGAAAACGGCCTGTACTTCCAATGCCCTGGTTGCCAGGCCTACAATCGCCACACCCTCAGCTTTGATCACACCCACGTGCTGAAGATGGCGTTCATCTACAACCTGCCGTTTGGCGCTGGCCAGAAATTTACCAGTAATAACAAGGCAGCAAATGCAGTTCTTAGTGGCTGGCAGGTGAATGGCATCGTGACTGGCATTTCGGGTTCACCACTTTTCCCCAGCCAAACCAGCAGCTACCTGAACACTCCATTCACCAGCCAGGTTCCGAACTTCTCTGGGTCGCTTACCATGCCCAAGCAAACAGGCCCTGGCCAGCAGTGGTTTGCCACGACCTCCTTTACCCCGGATCAAAGCGCCACAATCGGCAACGCGGGGCGGGGAATGTCGTGGCTGCGAGGTCCTGGACTGATGCAACTCGACCTCAGTCTCTTCCGTACCTTCAAGCTGACGGAACGGTTTAAACTGAAGGTTAGGGCTGAAACATTAAATTTCAGCAACACCCCTCATTGGAGCAATCCGGGTACATCCTGCACCATCGTCAACGGTGTCTGCGGCGGAGGTTTCGGCCAGATCACAAGCGCGTATGGACAGAGGATCCTCCAGTTAGGTGCTGAGGTTGACTTCTAAAATTGGCTGCCGCAGGCATGAGGCAAGGAACCAGATTTTAACAGTTTCATTGCCCCATGCTTCGGCCTAACCTGATTTACTGAAGAATGCGGGTAGGGGCCGCAAGGTCTCTACCCGCATTCGTTTTTTGCCTGGCCGCGCCTTTCACAATTCCGCATTGGGTAAAACCATTTCCAACCGCAAACCTTGGATAATCATAAGCTGCTGTACCATGGCGGTTTATTCAGATGTGATTGGTTATCATCGAGGCGGGGTGCCTCTTTGAAAAGCTGTTATGTCTTATTTCGGCGATGATGCGGGCCGCTATGATCGCGCTGGATTTGATCGGCAGAAGCTTTAATGGATCTTGGATTTTCTGCCACGCGCGATTAATGGGTGGGATTGTGACCGTAAACTGCTGTGGACGCGGGCTGAAGAACGACTTGAAGGTTCCTTTGAGCACTCGGCGAACTCTACCGGACCTTTCACCAGCCGGCGGTAAACGCCGCTATCAGCAAGAACAGCCTTCAGATAGATCCGTGTTTCGGGGAACGGAACGGACTCTACAAATTCCTGCGCATTCCTAAAGGTGCGTTGCTTGAGCCAACCATCCACCCGAGTAGGCCCGGCGTTATACGCCGCTACAGCTTCTGCGGAGTTCCCGTGATAGCGTTTGAGCAACTCGCGCAGATAGGCGCATCCGAAGCGCACATTGTAGGCGGGGATGTAAAGCCTTTTCGCCACTGTATTACGGTAACGCCGGGAGCGTGTGACCGTGGAAGGTACGATTTGCATCAGTCCACGGGCATTCGAGTAAGACGTGGCGTGGGTATTGAATCCAGATTCCTGCCGGATGAGCCCCATCACTAAGTAGGGATCAAGATGGTTGATGGCGGCGTACCGCTGGACGACCCTCATATATGGTTTCGGAAAAAGCAGTTGCCAGATCTCGCGCGGCAAATCTGTGAATTCCTGTGAATAATAATCCGGAGCGATCTTCCTGACTGTGTGAATGGCGCGATCCGTCTGGCCCTGCCCGTCTTCAAGCCTGCTGAGTGCAAGGACCAGTTCAGGCGAATCAGGATGTCGTCCAAGAAGGACCGTGACGACATGTTCGGCCAGGTCATCAAGATGCATTGCTTCAAGCGTTGTGAACGCGGCCAGATTCTCGCCGTCGGTAGATGGCGGGCATGCTCCAAGCCCGGGTGGGTCAACGGAAGGGATCTTCCTGGCCAATTCAGAAACTGAGAAATCTGACGCACTGGTTGTGCTTGCCTCCGTCGTGGAACTTTTCCTCAAGGCCGAAAGCCGGTTGGCGGCTTCGAATGCATAGTAGGCGTGTTGGTACCGCTTTTCCAGGAGCCCGTACAGCGAACGTGCTTTGGCCGGGTCAGATTCTTCTTCCAGGCGTCCGAGAAAATACAGCGCCGCAGGCACATGCGGCGAATCTGGATAATTCCTGATGTGGCTCAGCAGAAGCGCCCGTGCATCGTTCGACTTACCGGTGAGATAAGTAATCCAGGCAAGGCGCCAGCTGGCTTCGGAACCTTGTGGCGTCTTGGGGAAAGCCTCTTGCAGAGTCCGATAATACAATGGCGCAACATCCCACTCGCCTTTGTACATAGAGTAATTCGCGGCCCTCAAAAGGGCAACTGCATGCCAATGGGAGGTAAAGTGCTCCGACTGGAACTTGTTAAGGGTCTTGGCGACACCAGTGTCATCTTCAATCTGTGCGTATGCGTCAACAAGTGTGGACAATAGTTGCGCGTCTAATTCCGGTGTGGGCGCAACGCTGTTCACTAAAGTTTCAATGGCGTCGGATCCCTTGCCAAGGCGAATCAGGCATTTGGCCCTGCCCAGGTTCCAGCTCCAGGCCCATGAGCTGTTTTGCCGATCCTTCAATAGCTGTTCAAAGCCTGCCAGCGCTTCTGCATAATGCGAGGTCGCATAAAGTTTTTCCACACGTGCTGTGGCAATTTCATCTGAAACCGGTGGATAGTTAACTCCTTGCTGGCTTTTTAGATTCTCCAGGCCCTCGCCTGCTGCTTTGGCTTGTGGAGCGGTAGGGAAGGCATAATAAATGTCCTGGAATGTCTGCGCCGCCTGTTGTAATTCTCCGTTATCAACATAGGCGTGGGCCAGCACTAACGACAGGGCCGGCAATTCACGCACCCGAGGCTCACTCTGCAGAATATGGAGCGCATTCTGAGGCTGGCCAGCCTGAAGATATGCCTGTGCCAGCAATTCAATCGCTGCATAATACTCCGTGCTGGAAGGGTATCTCTTATTGAATTTGCTTAAGATGTCCGCAACTTGCTCGGGGTGGCCGCCCTTGTAGGCAGCCGATGCGCGGTAGTAGATTGCAAGATCGGATAACGGGGAGTCCTCGGACGACGCTTTTGCCAGGTCTTTCTGTGCAACGTCATACAGTTCGGCCTGATATTCCCGATAGCCGAGTACCAAATAAGCCAGCGAACGGTCTTTTGGGGACTTCAGGGTTGCGGCGTACCTTCGGAGTTCTGGCCAAGTACGGGCTGATTCGGCCTTTGATGACAAACGAATCAGTTCGACCGGGAGCCTCTGCCGACTTACCGATCGCGCCTGCACAGGCGACGTCAGTGCAAACAGGAAGACACTAATGATTGTGGTGCAGAGAAATTTCACACTGTGGGTCCCGGGTAGCCGGGGCCGAGAAGCACGGGATCGTTTTCCGCCAGCGTCTTTACCAGCTCTTCGTGGAAGTAGTCAACTTGGCTCGCTACCGTATGGGCAAAGCGCTTCTCGTAAGTTTCGCGGCTCCGATCAATATCTTTCTTAAGGCGTTGATACAGATCCTTATTCTGGCGACCTTCCTGAACACCGTTCTTATTATACAGTTCGATTTCCGACACTAGCAGTCTTGAAAAGCGCCTGGCGTCACGATGAACCTTCTCTTCGTCTCCGGATGTCTGCTGGACGGGTGCTGCTCCCTGAGATAGCTTCGGTTCGTCGACCTGAGGCGCCGTCTTGGGCGGGGCCGTCGCCGATTGCGCTTGTTCTGAATCCGTACCGGGCGCATCAACGGAGCTGGTTTTCTGGGTTTCAACTTGAGCCAATTGACGGCTCAATGTCTCTTGCGATTCAGCGACTTCCGCTTTGTCTCCCGCTGCTTGTTCAGTCACACTCCCGGCTTCCTTGATTATCCCAGCTGCCTCAGCCTGAGCAATACCGCCATTCACTGCCGTCAGGCGATCTAATTGGGCTCCTGCAAACTCTGCCAAAACTTTAAGAGCGTCGATCAGGTACGCTTCTCGGTTCTCACCGATATCAGAGTAGAGAATAGCCGCAACGGTATCCCCTGACCGAATTGGGACCAGCAGGATGTGTGCATTTGCGGCAGTACAGAGTGCTGCGCACAGGCTTCGGTTATTCTCCAAATCTCCGCCCTTTGTTTCCACGGACTCGGCACTTTCAAACACTTCGCGGAAAGGACCGTCGTGATTCAACGCGACTACCACTCTCCGCAGGTTTTCTACGTCCGGCTCCGGATCGAAACCGCGCGCCGAAGCTGCCCATGCTGCGCGACCTCGAACGTCAAAGACCACCGAACGGACGTTCAATCCTGCGGTCTCTTCGGTGAGCGCCTCAAAAACCTGGTTCGCATAAGTGGCAGCGGCAATCTTGCGAACGGACGCCAAAATGCCGGAATTGGTCAGGGTCCGTGTGTTTCCGCCGATTCCGTTCGACTTCTCAAACGGTTCCAGCAGGTGAACGGCAACTTCTTCCAGTTGCTGTTGTTCGTTCCTTAGCGCCTTGAGTGTTTGATCGAGCTTTTCAATCTGTTCAGCCTGGCGGCTCAACGCACTGCTGAACTGCTCGCAAACCTGGAGAATTGCATCAGATGTTTGGTTTGATTGTGTGGTTTGCAACCGCAAAAATCCTCGACCTTGCTCCCCCTCGCGTCTCTCCTATCGTAACGCCAAATCGAGGCATGTCAACAGGCATATCGGTTTTTGGTGGTGATCTAAAAAAACTCTAATTTTTGTGCGGAAGTATCCTCCATTGGGTCAGCGGCCGGACGTGTTGACACTCTTCCGATGGCAGGACATACTAAAAATGAGGGGGCGTTCCGGATTCGACGGAGGCTCTCGCGTTCGAAAGGCACGCCGGGGGTCCACACCACCCGTAATCGGAGTGGAAAAAAGACAACTGCCAATCAGCAGTTTGCATACGCTGCCTAAACAAGGCTAGCGCGTCTCCTCCGTCAAGGCCCGCGGGGCGGAACGAGGCGTCATTTAGCGGGCTGGCTTGGAGCCTGCCGCCTGAGGGTTCCGAGTGAGATCCGGGTGACCGGATCAGGCTAGCTGGCGGTTCGTTCTTGCTCGTTCCTGAGGGCCGTTGGCGAAAGCTTAAAGTGAACGCGATAAGCGTGTAGTCTTTCGGGCGTAAGGCTTTTCGGACGGGGGTTCGACTCCCCCCGCCTCCAAAATGTCGTTTATGTTCAACAACTTAAGAATATCGACGACCGCCAAAACCGCACATTTCGTGAGTCTCTCGAAGTCTTGACCTGCGAAAGATTGGATAAGCACCTGTTTTGAAATTCCCAAGTGCGGCTTGCTTACCGGATTCCGCCCTGAGGTGACCGGGTCTTGTC
>JBJKQZ010000005.1:0-3590 GCA_046704865.1 Terriglobia bacterium | reverse complement strand
TCCCACGTCTGCGAAAAGCTTGGGCTGCTTGGCATCGACACTGACGGCGGATTTGCGGATTTTGTGAAAGCGACCCCGGACCAGTTGATTCCGGTCCCGCCCGGCGTGGATGACGAACAGGCGGCGCTGGTTGAGCCGCTTTCCGTCGCAGTCCATGTTGTGCGGACCTCCGGCTTCACGGCTGGTGACACCGCGCTTGTTACCGGCGCCGGACCAATTGGAAACCTGATCGCCCAGGTGCTGCAGGCCGCTGGAGCGCGCCGGGTAATCATCTCAGAGGCTAAAGCGTTCCGCCGTGAACTGGCGGAGCGAATGGGCTTTCCTGTTGTCAATCCGCTGGAGACGAAACCGCTTGAGCTGATCCGCAGCCTGACCGGCGACAGCTTTGTGGACCATGTATTTGAAGCTACGGGAGCAACTGCTGCTTACCGCGATGCGGTCCAGTCCTGCAAGGTGCGGGGACACATCACATTTGTAGGACTGCCCAAGATGCCGCCGGAAGTGGATGTGCTGAATCTGGTCTTCAAGGAAATCCGCACATCTGGAGCGAGCGTCTAAACTCCAAAGGATTTTGTTGTCGCCATCTCGCTGCTGGTGCGCAACGCGATCGATGTGAAGAGCGTTGTGACAGACCGGCTGCCGCTGAAGGACATTGAAGTGGGACTGCAGAGGATGCACGATCCGGACCGCAGCCTGAAAATCCTGTTCAATCTCTAGCGGCCATTGAATTGCTCAAACCGCGTGATGTTCCGTACGCCCAAAAGCATACGGGCCCGGAACGGCGCCGGGCCCGATGCTTGAATCGAAGCTGTTGCAGAGAGTTTTCCGCAGCCTCTCAACTCCAGCTAACTCCCACCTTGAAGCGCTCGCGGTGCTCACGCACGTAGAGGCCGCTGACGGTAGGTTCTGAGTCGCACTCTGCTTCAATCACCGTAACGGGATCATCGGGCGCCTGGATGGGCAGCCCGGTGAATTGCACGGAAACATCATCCTGCCGGAAATTCACTTTCTTGCCTGAAGCGAATAATTTTGCTGAATTCACCTTGGCCCGCAATCCTCCCACCGCAACCACTGATTGCGGCGTAAAGAATGACAACCAGTTCCCGGCCGGCGTGGTGCCTGGCCAGAAGTACACGTGGATATAGAGCGTGTTTCCTTTGCGAGTGAAATTCGCGTAAGTTGTGCCCGAGGCGTCGCAGCGCTCGGCCTGGTAAATGGTTGGGCCGTTTTTATCCATCCATTTGCCAACTCCATCCAGCGTGCGGACTTCTTCTTCCGGAACGGAGCCATCGGGTTTGGGGCCGATGTTCAGCAGGTAATTTCCTCCGCCATGGGCGCACTCGATGAGGTTGCGCACGATGGTCTTGGTGGATTTGAAGTCGTCGTCGGCCTTCTGGTAGCCCCAACTGTCATTCATGGTCATGCAGGTTTCCCAGGCGCGGCCTTTTTCTGAGGCGCGAATGTGCTGCTCAGGAGTTGAAAAGTCTCCCGGCAATCCGTTGCGGTTGTTGACGATGATGTCCGGTTGCAGCTTGAACACCATGTCGTTCATCCTCTTTGATTCCCACTGTTCGGCCGTCAGCGGCCAGTCAACGTCATACCAGAGAACGTCAATCTTGCCGTAGTTGGTCATCAATTCCCGAATCAGGCCGTGCGTATAGGCCACAAACCGCTTGCGCGCTGCCTCATCCGTGGCACAACGCGCGCCATCCGGATGGTGCCAGTCCATCAGCGAATAATAGTAGCCCACGTGCATGCCCTCGGCCCGCGCGGCCTCAACGTATTCCTTTACCAGGTCGCGTCCGCAAGCCTGGCGTGGCGCGCAATAATTTGTGAGCTTGCTATCGAACAGGCAGAAACCTTCGTGGTGCTTTGTGGTCATCACCATGTACTTTTGCCCGGCCCGCCGGGCCAGCTTGGCCCAGTCGCGCGCCGCATTGGGCTTGGGATTAAAATGCTTTGCCAGCAGCTCATACTGCGGGATCGGAATGCCTTCCTTTTCCATGGCCCATTCATGCTGGCCAATCACGCTGTAAAGCCCCCAGTGGATAAACATGCCGAATTTCGCCGCGTGCCACCACTGCAGGCGGCGTTCGCGGTCCGCCACCGCCGACGCCGGCTCCCCCGGCCCTTCGGTTGTTGCCTGCTTGGTCGCAGGCGCCTGCCCTGAAGTGCACGCCGTGGCGGCGCCTACCGCAGCCATGGTGCCTCCGGCTCCCATGAGTTTCAAATAATCCCGCCTTGTCATCCTACTTTCCCGCATGGACTTCCTCCTTCCCGGCAATGAATTAAATTGAGGCTATGAGTTCCCCTTTGTGGTCTCAGCCAAAACTCCAGCAGCAAAAGTCCCGGGCTACAATTGCGCCAGCGAACTTATCGCAAAAGCCAACCGCAGGATACCTGGAATGTGGTTCTGAGCTTTTTTACCAAGGGTTGCCGAAGCAATCCTCTAAATTCTCACCATTTCTCACTGCCTTTCTTTCTGCTCCGCCAGCAGTTAAGCTCTTGGTGAATGAACGATCATCGGCCCGTAAAAATCCGGCTCGACAGGCTCCTGGTGGAACGCGGCCTCGCAGAGTCCCGCCAAAAGGCCCAGGCGATTATCCTTGCCGGCCAGGTCCTGGTGGACGACCAGAAGATTGAAAAGTGCGGGACGGTTGTCAGCGCTGAAGCCGAGCTGCGGCTGCTGGGCGAGACGCACCCGTACGTCAGCCGGGCCGGGGTAAAGCTGGCGGCGGCGCTTGACCATTTTGGCGTGGATCCCGCGGGCAAGCTGTGCCTGGATGTTGGCGCGTCAACCGGCGGATTTACGGACTGCCTGTTCCAGCGGGGCGCCGTGAAGGTTTTTGCAGTGGACGCGGGAACCAACCAGCTTGACTGGAAACTGCGGCAGGACCCGCGCGTTGCGGCGATGGAAAAGACCAACGCGCGTTATCTCACTTTTGAGCAGATCGGTACGCGTGTTGCGATCGCCACAATGGACGTTTCTTTTATCTCTTCCACGCTGATTCTTCCCGTTGTCCCTCCACTGCTGGAAAAGCACGCCGATCTCCTGGTGCTGGTCAAGCCGCAATTTGAAGTGGGCCCCGGGCAGGTGGGCAAGGGCGGAGTGGTGCGCGACCCGCGATTGCATGAAGAAGCCATCGCCAAAGTTGCGCGCAAAGTCGTTGAATTGGGGTTTGAAGAAACGGCCCGCGTTGAAAGCGCTCTGCCCGGGGCTACTGGCAATCGCGAATTTTTCCTGCATGCAATTTGGCCGAAAAATGTCTAGAATGGTTTTTCGACAGGGAGTTGCAAACAACAATCTGCGATCGATTCACCGCAGCTTCAGGCGCCTATGGCAATAAAGAAAATCGGCATCGTTTCAAAGCCCAAGAAATCAGAGATACGCGAGATTGTTCCCGGGCTGGTGGAGTGGCTTCGAGAGCGAGGCATTGAAGTCTCGATCGACAAGGAAACAGGCTCCATCCTGGAGAGTTCGGAGAAATGCCTTACCCGGAACGAGCTTCCCGGAAAAGTTGATCTGCTGGTGGTACTGGGAGGCGACGGCACACTGCTGGCTGCGGCGCGCGCCCTTTACCGGCGTGAAG
>JBJKQZ010000004.1:0-4692 GCA_046704865.1 Terriglobia bacterium | reverse complement strand
AACATGACCTGGGTGACTTTCAGTAACGGCTTTTCGAATCAGACAGAGGCGCTGAACCAGGAGCAACTCAAACGTTACATCGCCGAGTGCCACCGCGAGGGAATCCACGTGATGGCCTATGAGTCGATCTCGAACATGTTCTGGCAGGACATGTTCAGGAACGTCCCGGAATCGAAGATCTGGCCCGCAATTGGCAGTGACGGCAAACCCGTTCCTTACGGTGCTGCGGCGTATAAGAAACTCGGTTACATCAGCCGCTATATGGCGAACCTGTCCAATCCGGAATGGCTGGCATACCTTCGCAAGCGAGTTGATCTGGCGATCGATGCCGGGGCAGACGGTGTGGACTACGACAACAACTTTGCCAGCAACCTGCCGCAATTGATGAATATCTACGAAATGATTTATAAGTATGGCTCAAAGCGCAAAAAAGACTTCCTGCTGATGGGGAATTTCCATCAGAACACTTACGTTGTGAATCGCCTGACCAACTCCATGACGACGGAGGACGGCGCGGAGCCGGGCATTTATGACTCTGAACATCTGCACCGCATGCGCGGCAAACAATACCTGTTGGCTGCTGATGGCGGATATGTCATCAACAACATCGGATTGTTCAGGTCGCTCGACGCGCTTTCAGACGGTTGGAAGCTGAATCTGGTGGAAGACGGCCGGCGGGAATTTGGGCCGCGCGAGGCGAAAGCCATGTCTCCTGCACGTCGGCAACTTGCCATGGCGGAGGCGATGAGCTTTGGTGTTGCGGATGAGCTTTTTGTGGAAGACACACTGGCAAACGAACTGTGGAACCGCGCGCCAGACGCGATGACCCTTTGGAGCGCCATCGGCAAATACAATCACTTTTTTGCCACCCACGAATCCTTCTACACGAATACGCGATCAATGGCCAGGCTGGCTGTGGTGCTGGACGACAGCGCGAATGGCATCGACCTGTTGAACGGTTTGGCGGCGCGGAACGTTCTTTATGATGTCATTTATCAGCGCGAACTGACGCCTGAGATGCTGAAGCGCTATTCCGAGGTTGCCGTATTGACGGCTGATTCAGTAAGTGACAAATCGCTCGCCGTTCTGGAAAACTATGTGCGCGGCGGAGGGACCCTCTTCGTTGCAGGACAATCAGCCAGCCGGGACCAGCAGGGACGTACGCGCCCACGACCGTCGTTTTTCGGACAGAAACTTGGAAAAGGCAAATGCGAATATTCAGAGCAAATTCCTGCAGTTGATGAGCTTGCCAGGGATCTCCAGAGGTATGAGAAGTCCAACGAGCCAGGGATTGATGCGCCGGCGGGAGTGGTATATAACGCCGTATCGCAACCGGGGAGCCATCGCGTGATCGTTCATTTGCTGAACTACGGCGGTGCTCCTGTCAGCGGCATCAGAATCAATCTCAAACAGAAATACCGCAGCGCGGTGTTGCTTTCACCTGATATTTCACAGGAAACCCAAGTTACCATCCATCAAGAGCCCTCCGGCGGGGGAGAGATTACTGTACCTCGTCTGCAGACCTATTCGATGCTGGTTCTTAACCAATAGGTGCGGATTGATTTGTAACGGAAGGTGCGTTCCAGTGTGGAGATATTCGTGTGAATGGCCCGGTCAGTGCGCCAGCAAACTCAGGATGCCTTCAACGGGAATGCGCAACCACGATGGGCGGTTTGCAAGCTCATAACGAACTTCGTAGAGAGCTTTTTCAAGAATGAAGAGGTCAAGCAATCGCGCAAAAGTTTCAGGATCGGCCGGGCAGGAAGCGCAGCCGTGGATGGCTTTCTTATAACCCCGCATGAAGGCGCCTGACGCTTCGCGTTCCCACTGGATGGCCGGCTTTTCAAGCTGCTTAATCATTTCCGTTTCGCCCGCGCCTGCTTCAAACAATGCTGACCATGCCGCGTAATTCAGCGAGCGCAACATGCCTGCCACGTCTCTGAGGGGGCTGTGTTTGGCTCGCCGTTGGGCAAAGGGCCGCGCAGGCTCGCCTTCAAAATCGATGATATAAAAGTCGTCGCCGGCCACCAGCACCTGCCCGAGGTGGAGATCCCCATGGAAACGGGTCTTCTTGATCGCCGAAGACGGCTTGAGTTTGAATTCGGCGACTAATTGCAATATGCGCGCCTGCTGTTCCAGCAACGCACGCACGCGGGCGTGTTGTTCAGGCGGCAGCATGCTTTCAGAATTGGCAAGCAATCCAAACGTTGTTTCAGCCTCGGACTGAATTTGCCTTTTCCATGCGGCAACATCAGCTTCTGCAATCGGCGCAGGCTGGAAGGCCGGGTCCCCACTTTCGATGGCGAATGCCTGATGGAGTTCCGCGACGCGAATTCCGAGACGCTCGGCAAGCGATGCGTAATCCTGGTTTGCAGTTTCAGGCGGCCCATCAGGAGTGAGGGCGGCAAATTTTCGTTTTAAATGCGCCAGTGTAAATGTCCATCCATCTCCCTGGTTGGGAACAAAGCCCTGGAGGACGGCGAGGGCTGTCGGTTGTCCATCAGCGTCAATTTGCTCAATCGACCCAAGCAACGGGGGCGTATTGTGATAATTTGCCACAACCGTCAGGTAGCGCCCCATTTCCAGTTCCGGCTGAATGCCGCGCTCCAACTTTCGGTAGGTCTTCATAATCATCTTTCTGGCGATGAGAATGCTGGAATTACTTTGTTCCGCACCAAGTTTCCGGATGCTTCTTTCATCCTCCTCCTGCAATTGGAAGTAGGCACTGGTGTGGCCAAAGCGCAGAGTGCCGCTGGAATCGCTTAGAGCCTTGTTCTCTCCCTCAGCGTGGACGAGATCCGCTACGAAACGAGCGTCTGCCAGCGCCTCTTTGAGGGCGCCGGTTTGATTGCCTTTGCGGACGTACGCGAGTACCTCGGCCGAATCTGCAGATCCCGTGCCAGAAGACTCCCGCCCCCAATCAAGCGCCAAAGGGATGAAGTAATCTTCGAAGCGGCCGCCCACCAGATGGGCGCGAAAAGTGGAAAGCATCCAAGTGCCGCCGCGACCAGACAGCAAATAGCGGCAATGCAATTCCACACGCTCAATCTCTGTTCCTTTGGAAGCGAACCATCTTTGCCTGGAGAGATAAGCAGGCAGCACTCGCTGCTCGAATAGATCGCGCGCTTCACCGCGTTCGAGGGTTTGCCAACCGTTTGTGAAATCCAATGTCAGTAATTCGGGCATGATTCCTGACCAGCCACTCTTGAGATATGCGTGGTTGTGCTTGAGGCTCCAGCCGCACCTTTATAATTAAACAATTGGCGGCTCGATGCAAATGACTACGGGGGACTGGCAGACGATACAACATAAGGGGCCATGCCGGGGGTGGTGTTCAATAGTATTTCAAAGACTCGGTGGTCATGGTGGACTTGGGGTGTTCGAACCCGCGGCGGCGCAGTTGCAAAATAAGCACAGGATCGCCATTCGCGCTCGATTTGCTTTCTGTTTGGTATTGGGTTGTTACAAGGTGTTAGGCAGGTTTTATTCTCTTCGAGTGGCGGGCCGCCCGTCGAAGCTGCTATCCAAGTGTCCCGCTGTAAGCCAGAGTGCAGAATCCCACAATCAATAGTGCTATGGCCAGGACCATGGAATTTACAGCCTTCTTTCCCGCGCCTTTCCATTCACCGGTAATGAAACCCCATGCGCTGGAGGCGACGATTATAACTGACATGAAGAGCGGCCAGCCCAGCACGGGTCCCATTTTGCCGATGTTCGACATTGCGACGCCGTAAATTGCCGAACTCCCAAACCACAAGGCAGCCATAACAAATCCGTACAGCCAATAGGGCTTTGAACCTGCGATGCCAAAAAGACCGAAGCTGCGATTCTTGCGCCAAAGATAGATGCAGTAAATCAGGTAAGGCACGAGCGATGCTGTGTAGAGCGGCGCCCAGATCACATTGTATTGCCAAACAGGGCTGGCTCCGATTTCAACCGCACGCTGCAGCGTCGGAGTGCAAAAAGCCGCCCCAAAGTTGCCCAGGGGAGAACCTAATCCAGCTAAAATGCACAAGGTCAATCCCGCTGCAAAACTCATCCGCTTTTCTGCCGGATTTGGCTTAGCCCCCATTGCGAGAGAAAGTTGCCTTTCCTTTTCCCGCCCGGCCAGAGCTGACACTACAATGCCGGCCAGCATTAGAAGGATTCCAATCAAGAAGAACAGTCCTTCGCGCGTGAAGACCTTATCCGCGTGCTGCGAAAGAAACGGCACGATGGACCCGAAAGCCGTCGAAATCCCGATGGCAATGGCAAAGTTCAAGGCGATCCCGACAGCAGCAATGCCCAGGCCAAAGAAGATCTGCGCCAGACCGAATCCAATGCCAAAAAGTATCAGCAGGGACCACTGGCCTGCGGTTGTGTGCTCGAAAAACCGAACGGTGTGGGGAATCGTGGCAAAGGTCAGAACCCACGGCAGGATGAACATTGCCCACACGCCCCACACCGACCAGATATTTTCCCAACGCCACTTGCGAGTAATTTTCGTGGGTACTGCAAAGCTCCCGTTCAAGATGCCGGCAAGGGCCGCGAGGAAGATTCCGAATGAGGCGCCTGACATAGTGTGATTTACCTTTGCTCCCGAATGAAAACGATATCGGGTCCAGCCGTGCAGCGCAAAAGCCGCAATATCTTTTGATGCAGCGTAAGCTTTTGAGCCGGGCAGGAAGTAGAATAAATTATCCGCAACCGGAA
>JBJKQZ010000003.1:0-2748 GCA_046704865.1 Terriglobia bacterium | reverse complement strand
GTTGGCTGGCGCACTGCGCGCCTTTGCGCTCACACCACTTATATGGATTGCCCTTACTACGAGCGGCTGCAATACGCCGGCGATACGCGCATTCAGATCCTGATTTCGCTCTACATGACCGGCGATGACCGTCTGGCAAAGAATGCAATCGAATTGTTGAACGATTCCCGCATTCCTGAAGGAATCACTCAGAGCCGCTACCCTTCGCATCTGCCGCAATTCATTCCCCCGTTTTCGCTCTTCTGGATCGGAATCATGCACGATCTCTGGTGGTATCATGGTGACACAGCATTCCTTCGACAATTCCTCCCGGGCATGCGCGACGTTATCGGCTGGTATGACCGCGGCCTGACACCTTCCGGCCTGCTTGGAAAGATGCACTGGTGGAACTTTGTCGATTGGACGCCGCAATTCAAGGACGGCGTGCCGCCGCAGCAAGCTGACGGGCAATCCTCCATTCTTACGCTCCAGTTCGTCGCCGCCCTTCAGGAAGCCGCCGATCTGGAATCGAGTTACGGCAGCAAATATTTTGCCGAACAGGACCGCGGACTGGCTGAGAAAATCGCTCATGACGTCTATACCAAGTGCTGGGACAAGTCCCGAGGCCTGCTGGCGGATACGCCTGCACGCAGAGACTTCAGCCAGCATGCCAATATTCTGGGTGTTCTGACCAACGCTATTCCTGTTCAGAACCAGCAGCGCGTGATGCAGACGGTGCTGACGGATACTGCGTTGACTCAATGCTCATACTATTTCCGGTTCTACCTGTTCCGGGCGATCAAGAAGGCTGGACTCGGCGACGAATACCTCAGCCAATTGGGGCCGTGGGAAGAAATGCTCAAGCTGGGCCTCACAACATGGGCGGAGAAGCCGGAACCCGCGCGCTCTGACTGCCACGCCTGGAGCGCCCATCCCAACTTCGATTTCCTCGACACGGTAGCTGGCATTGAACCCGCCGAGGCAGGATTCCGCAAGGTTTTGATTGAGCCGCACCTTGGGAACCTGAAACACCTTGCAGCAGCAGTGCCTTCGCCCGAGGGCGAAATCTCGGTCAAGTACGATCACCCGAGCGACGGAAGCCTTACCGCAGACATCACCCTGCCACAAGCACTGACAGGGTCGTTTGTCTGGCAGGGACATCGATTTGAACTCCACGGAGGCGAACAACACGTGGAGGCTTCAAAATGATGCCCTGAACATCCAGGCGCCTTGTTGATTTGAATCGCCGCGCAGGAAGCATGTAACCGGTAAAGTGCCGCAGTGCAATGGACACTTCACCAGCGCTGTGTCTGTTCCAGCCCTTTGGGGATGCCCACTCTATGAAGCGATAGGGTTACTCCGAAGCCGCACGAACCGAGGTGGCTCTGGGCCCTTTGGGACCGTTCTCAACCTCAAACTCCACGTTGTCGCCCTCTTTTATTGTTTCAAAGCTGAGTCCCTGAAGGCTGCTGCGGTGGAAAAAAATCTCACGCCCTTCCGCCGAGCGGATAAATCCGAATCCCCGGTCGCGAATGACGCGCTTGATTGTTCCTTGCATAGGCACCTCGCATGCGGCGGGAAGGGTTGTTGACAGGATCGCAGGCCAAAGTCTGGTTTTTCTGTGAGAAATGATGCTCGGAGTGAAGTTCCCTTCGTCGCATTGGCTTGAATGTATCAGCGCACCGCCTGTTTGTCAAACACCTCATTTCACTCCGAGAGACGATTAAAACCGGTCCCCATCGGGTGATATGCGCGGCGCCTCGGGATCGGTGATAGTCTTTCCCTAACGCTTCCCGGAGGTAGTCTGATGTCAAAAGAAAACCTTTCACGTCGGAGTTTTCTCCATGGAGTCGCAGCCGGATCAACAGGGGCTGCATTAGGATGAATTCCCTCTTCCATTACTGGCGCGCCCGCGGCAAAGGCTCTCGAACCCGGCTCCCCTGTTGCTGAGGTTTCATACCCGATTGCCCAACCAGGGAACGGCAAGCAGACTGGCGAGATCAACATCGTCACCATGGCCGACATTCCCCAGAGCTATCAGGACAAGATTCGATCATTATCTCCTTCCATAAAATTGAAGCTCTGCACGTCACGCGATGAATTCCATGAGCACGTCCCCGATGCGCACGTCTTTTTCGGCGGATTTTCCAAAGACGACCTCGCGCGCGCAACACGACTCAAGTGGATCCAGTGGGGTGCAGCAGGCGTCGAAGGCATCATGTGGCCTGAACTTGTGAACAGCCCGATTGTACTCACCAACATGCAGCGCATGTTTGCTCCGCCTATATCGGAGACCGTTTTTGCCCTGCTGCTCGCGCTCACGCGCGGCATCGACCGCTACACCATGCAAACCCGGGAGCACAAATGGAAGGCGGTGGATGGGCTTGTCGAAATCAGCGGAAAGACGATGGGGATTGTTGGACTGGGTGGAAATGGCACGGACACCGCTTATCGCGCCTTCTATGGTTTCGGCATGACCGTGCTGGCCGTCGATCCCAAGCCACTGCCCAAACCTCATTTCGTTGCTGAGCTCCATTCTCTCGACTGGTTTCATAAAATGGTTCCGCAGGTAGATGTGCTGGGTAGCGCGCCGCCGCTCACGCCGATCTCAATGAACATGTTCAATGAAACCGTTTTCCGGTCTATGAAGCGCTCGGCTTACTTCATCAACATTGCGCGCGGCAAGCTGGTGGATACGCCTGCGCTGGTGCGGGCGCTGAATGAGCAATGGATCGCGGGCGCCGGACTTGACGTTGCCTACAAAGAACC
>JBJKQZ010000002.1:0-8338 GCA_046704865.1 Terriglobia bacterium | reverse complement strand
GCGGCCAAAATGGTTGGAGAGCCAGCCGGTCATGGGCAGGATGATGGCGTTGGCCACCAGGTAGGAGGTCAGCGTCCAGGTGGCTTCATCCACGGAGGCGGACATGCTTCCGGCAATGTGCGGCAGCGAGACGTTCACCACCGTCGTGTCGAGCACTTCCATAAAAGTGCTCAGCATCACCGCGATGGCAATGATCCACGGATTGATCTTTGGCACTTCGAATTCTTTTGCCATGTTCAGGAACTTTTGGGTTTGAGCCCCGCGGCGCAGAGAATGGTTTCCGTCACGGTTTCAAGCCCCAGGCCGGAAGAAATCACCAGGTGATAAAGTCGGCGGTCCTTCCAGTCCTCGCCATAAAAACGGTGAATGTAAGCGGCGCGGCGGCGGTCCATCTCATCCATTACGCGATCGGCATCCGCGTCTGGCCCCAGCCGCTCTCGCAGCCGCTCAACTTTTTGCCGGTGCGGGCCAAATACTGAAACGCTGAAAGCGTTTTTGTGCCGGCACAGGATGCACTGGCTGCCGCGGCCCACAATCACGCATTCGCCCAGTTCCGCAGCCTCGCGGACGATTTCGCAATTCAGTTTGGTCATGGCTTCGGAGTCCACAATGTTGAGGTCAACGGTGGTTGCCAGGCCTTCGTATCCGCCACGCCAAAGGCCCTTCACCAGGCGATGAAACCAGGGATCGACGGCTTCATCAAACCGCGCGGCCGTTGCGGCATCTATCTTCGCCCGCCGTGCGACTTCTGCCACCAGCGAGGTGTCCACCAGCTTCCAGCCCAGGCGACGGGCCAGCATTTCTGCAATGAGACCACCGCCGCTGCCGTACTCGCGGCTGATGGTGATGACGTTGAACATTTATGGCTCTCTACTTTTTGGTTATCACCGTGGGTTCCACGGACATACCCACACGCAGGAGATGTTCGCTATCCTGCCCCGGATCGAAAACAATCTTGACGGGAATCCGTTGCACCACCTTAACGTAATTGCCCGTGGCGTTTTCCGGAGGGAGCAGGCTGAAGCGCTCGCCGGTGGCGCCGGCAATGTTTAACACGTGGCCTTTGTAGTCGCGGTCGTAGGCATCCACGTGAATGGTGGCCGGGTCGCCAGGGCGCATGTCCTTCAACTCTGTTTCCTTGTAATTGGCCGTAACGTAGAGCCCCTTCACCGGAACGATGGCCATCAGGGCCTGGCCGATGCCGATGTTCTGGCCCGGTTCCACTGCCTTTTTGCCCACAATGCCGTCCGCCGGCGCCCGGACCTCGCAGTAGTCCACGTTCAACTGGGCCTGATCCAGAGCGGCCTTAGCCGTCTTGACAGCGGCTTCGGCGGCAGCAGCTTCGGCACGGCTTACACGGATGCGCTGCGGACCGGCGTGCGACGCGCGGAGTCCGGCCTGGGCCTGTGCCAATTGGGCCTGTGCCAGTGCAACGTCTTGTTCAGCGGCCGCCGCGGCGGACTGCGCAGCGGTTACCGCGGCAGAATCAGCCTGAGCCGTCTGCAAAGCGTGATCGTACTGCTGCTGAGAGACTTCATCCTTCTTGATGAGCTGCGCAAACCGCGCCAGATCAGACTTGGCCTTGGTGTAATTCGCCTCCGTCTGCTCCACCCTGGCCTGCGCTGCCAGTGACTGTTTTTGCGCAGCGGCAATGGCTGCCTGCGCCTGTTCCACCTGTGCCTGGGCCGATGAGATGCCGCTAGAGGAATTGACGGAGGAGATGGGGATTCCAACGCTCGATGCCTGGGCGCGGGCCTCCGCCATTGCATAAGCGGCCTGAGCACGCTCCAGCGCCACCTGGTAGTCCGTGGGATCGATGCGTACCAGCACTGTGCCCTTTTTTACGAATTCGTTGTTTTCAACATCCACCGAAATCACGTGGCCGTTGATGCGCGAACTGATGGGGAAGATGTTGCCGTCGATCTGCGCGTCGTCGGTGGTTTCGTGCGTGGAGTAATAGCGCCAGACGAAGATGCCCCCCACAATCAACACCAGACCGATCAGCAGAAAAGCCCACTTGGCCCCTGGGTGAAGCTTAAGGAATGACCGGCGCACTTCCGATTCGTCCGCGTTCCCATTATTCTTTTCGTTTAATTCCACACTTTCCGTGGGTGCTGCCATTAATTGCTTCCTCCCATCATTTGCTTGAAGGTTACTTCGGCCATGCCCAGCGCGCGGGCCAGCGACGCCTTGGCCACGTTGTAGCTGTAGAGGCTGGAGATATAATTTTCATCGGCGGTCGCAACCGCTTCCTGGGACTGCACGACTTCAAGGCTGTTCACCACTCCGGCGGCGAAACGGTCGCGTGCTTCTTTCAATAGCTGCTGGGCCAGGGCCTGAGTGTTTCTGGCCACATGCACCTGATCTTCCGACGACTTTAGATCCAGAAATGCCGTCCTCACCTGGTACTCGATCTTGTTTTGCAAATCTTTCAGTTCCGATTCCCGCTGGCGCAGCAGCGCATTGGCCTGCATCACGTCGCCGCGAACCTTCCCGCCCTGGAAGAGCGGAATTTTCACACTGGCTGCAACCGTATAGGTGCCATGCGAATCGCCCGGACTCGGACCGATGTCGCCATAGTCCGCGTGGAAATTCAGGCTGGGAAGCCCCTCGCTGCGCGCAGCCTTTTTCAGCGATTCCGCCGCATGTACCTCGGCCTCAAGGCTCTTGTAGTCGGAACGGTTCGCCATCGCCCGCGAAATCGCCTGATCCAGCGTGATGGGCGGGGGCGGGGCATAGGGCACTGAATCGGTCAGATTGAACTGCTGCGCTACCGGCAGGCCAATCGCGCGCGCCAGGGTCAGCTTTTGCGTCTGGAACTGGTTCTGCAAATAGATCAGGCGCTGCTGCTGGGCTTGGAGTTCCACCTGGCTGCGGAGCACGTCAATGCCGGGGACCATGCCGGCCTTTTTCAGGTCAACAGCGCGGTCGTAAACGGCCTGCGCGGTGTCAACCTCCGCCTGCGCGGCGTGAACGCGGCTGGAACCCGCAATGGCCTGAAGGTAGAGATTGGCTGATACAAGCACCACAAGGTCCCGCGCGTTCTGATACGTGTATCTCGCGGCCTTGACGTTATCTGATTCGGCCCTCTCCCTGTGAAGGTCTTTGAGATCCAGAATCGGCTGGTCAAGGTATCCTCGCACGTCAAAAACTCCGAAGGGGCCGATGATGGGCGGAACTCCGGGAAAATTGGGGAAGCCAAGGGCCTTCAGGTTAATCTGCTCGCTGGTTTCAGAGGCCCCTGCGGAAATCTGGGGCAACAACTTGCTGAGAGCGGTGATCCGTGCACCGCGTGCCTGCGCTGTTGCCTGATCGCTCATCAAAATTCCCAGGTTGTACTTGAGCCCGAGGTCGATGGCTTCGGTCAGCGAGAGGGACATCACTCCCGGCTTGGCCGGCCCCGGCGGTGCGCCACCGAGGAACGGGTTCTGTGACGAAGCCTGTTGCATTGAGGCGGAGGATGCCGCTCCAGTCGGCCCCGTGTCCTCAGCACCCGCCGAATAAGTGTTCATGGCAGGGCCGGTCTGGGCGGCCGCGCAGGTCCAGGCACAGAAAATTGTGGCCAGCAGAAGGCCCTTTGTCCGTGAGTTGGTCATCACGTTGCAATTCCTCTCCAAACAAGATCGAAAACAAAATTGATATCGGATTCGACATCTTTCTTTGACCAGCCCAGCAATCGCTGGACAATGATTCCCCGGATCAGGTCGCTGATTGCCACGGCCGCCGTGTCCGCGCGAATTTCACGGATTTCCCCGCGTTCGATGCCCTGCCGGATGGCTTCTTCCAGCAGACTTGCCTGCTGGAGGTATAACTCCTCAAAGTTGCGAGGCATCTGCGCCGGGTGTGAGAAGCCGCTGCCGAGTTCGGAGAAATAAATTCTGAAGAATTCCCGGTTTGCCTCAAAATAATGGACTTTGATGGCGATGAACTCCCGGACTTTCTTTTCCGGCGTTTCTTCCTGCGCCAGCCGGGTGCGGATCTGATTGTGAAGTTCGGTAATGCCGTGCTCGAGCGCGCCCCAGTAGACATCCTGCTTTGAGCGGTAGTAGAGGTAGACGGTCCCTTTGGCAACGCCGGCCGCGGCTGCAATTTCATCAACCGTAGCGCCGTGGAAGCCCTTTTTTGCAAAGACTGTGCGCGCAGCTTCCAGCAACTCGGCTGTACGGAACTCCTTGAGAACTTCCTTGCGGGTTTTACCGAGGACTGGCATTTCTGACTCTTCAGATCAATAAAATGACTGATCAGTCATTTTACTCAACCCCCGACCCTCTGTCCAGCAATGCTTTGGAAGTTCTCAGGTGGGTAAAGTCCAAACCTGGCGGAAGGCCTGACTTTCGGGGATTCCGTCGATCTCCCGAACCCGGCCCGCGTAGTTGCCCCGATATACCTGTGATGATTGAACCGCTGATTTCGGTTCAAGGACTGAATGGATTTCACTGGCTGGGGGCGCGGAAACCGCTTGCGTGACGAGCAGTCTCCGGGTATGTTGAGTGCTTCAGGGGGCATAATAATGCGCAAAAAGGCGTGGCTTTCGTGGAGCAGCGGGAAGGATAGCGCCTGGTCGCTGGAAGTGGTGCGCCGGCAGGATGAATACGACGTGGAAGCGTTGTTGACTACGGTAAATGCCGAGTATCAGCGCGTTGCCATGCACGCGGTCCGCGAATCGCTGCTGCGGCTGCAGGCGGAAAGCGCTGGAATTCCGCTGGTGACCGTTCCAATCCCTTATCCCTGCCCGAATGAAGCCTATGAAAAGGCCATGGCGGCGGCCATCGGCGAGGCAATGTCTCGGGGAATTACCCACATGATTTTCGGCGACCTGTTTCTGGAAGATATCCGGCATTACCGCGAGGAAAAACTGGCGGGCACCGGAATGACGCCGGTGTTTCCGCTCTGGGGGCTCGATACGTCCCGGCTTGCCAACGAGATGGTGGAAGGCGGCCTGCGGGCCCTGCTTACCTGCGTGGATCCCGGCAAGCTGGACGCCTCCTTTGCGGGCCGAAGTTTTGATGCGGAACTGCTGGCGGATTTGCCGCCGGGCGTCGACCCCTGCGGCGAAAACGGCGAGTTCCATACATTCGCCTGCCAAGGACCGATGTTTCAAAAGCCCATTGCGATTGAAAGAGGAGTTGTTGTGGAGCGCGACGGTTTCGTATTTGCCGATGCCGTACCGCGCCAGGAAATCCAGGCCCCTATCAGGTAGATTCGGATACCCCATCTGCAAATTGTCCCCACCGCTGCTCTTTTCCCTAAAAAGAGTTCTATATACCGATTCTGCTGCTGATTTCTTTTTCATCAGTTGGCGGAAGGGTCGGTTTTGTCTTGCAGACTAATTAAGGTTCTAATTTTCAGTACGATAGCTTAAAAAAGATGGGCTTTCGGCTTGGAATATGGCTTCACCTGGCTCTGGCAGCATCCAATATTTCCCCTACGACTTTGCCTGAGGCCCCGGTGTAATTTTTGCTTAACGATCTGGTATAACCATGCAAAAACTTCACCGTATGTATATAAAGTGCATACTTAATCCCTGAGTAATCTGCCCTTGGAGGGCTTTTTTTATTGTCAATCTTCCTGTTTCTAACGAAAACAGCAAGAGGTGCTCTTTTCCTGAAAAATCCCTCGGAACTTCAGCTGAAGCCGGTCGCTGATGGGCTGTGAAAAAGTCTGTAATATTATTTAATTACAATAGTTTATGGAAATTGCCCATTCCGGGGTTGAATGGCATTCGATTCCCCGGGCAAGGCCAGAGAAATGAGGAAATGAGTCCGCGTTTTGCAGGAAATCAGCTCAGGAAAGTCTGCACAAAGGCCAAACTTTTTGGAATTGGTACGGGAGTTGCTTATCTACAGGACGTCAGCGGCTGATGATGAAAGTTATGCCGGCCCCTGATGAAAGAACGCCGCGAGCAGCATGGCGGCACGAGCGAGATTGAGATTGTTTCCCCGCTCGAGGTAAGGCGCCGCGAACGCGAAGATAAACAAGCGTTCGGCAGAAGCAAGAGGCACCGCCACGATAAAGGGAAACGACGGATGACCCGAGGCCAGCGTCCCCCTCCCCACGGCACTCGGGGCTCAGCCTGGGTTGCAAAAGCAACCCAGGCTATTTTTTTGGTGGAATCACCGCTCCTGCTTCAGTAACTACTGAATTCCCCACCCATCGGCTGGATTTTGCGACCAGGACTTGAATCTGCCTGGGCATTACGGTTATTTCCAGCGGCAACGTTCCCAGCGGTTCACCGTCGATTTCAATTTCGGTTGCCTGGGTAGCTTCTGCGACGATTCTCCTTGCCTCAAAATGACGGACTTTCGGATATGAATAAACCTCGCCGGAATAAAGCATGGAAATGCTGCGAAGCAGAGTCAGGGCGCCGGCGTAGTTGATGACGGTTACATCCAGAATGCCGTCATTGGGAACGGCGGCCGGACACGGCCACATGCCGCCACCGTGAAACTGTCCGTTGCCGATGGCCACGTTGGTAATGAAAAAAGGCAGGATTGTTGGACTGCCATCCAGCCTGAGATTGACCTGGCGGCCGTGATAGCTGAGGAATGTCTTGACGGTTGCCCAGAAGAAAGCGGCTTTCCCGCCGAAACGGCCCATAAAGTTCTTTGACTGCGCGGCCACGTGCCCGCCCATTCCAAAGCTGACCAGGTTGACGAAATAACGGCTGGAGGTAGTTCCGCCGTTTGCTCGGAAGCTGGCTTTGCCCACGTCAATCGGCAAAGGGACACCGGCGGCAAGGATTTCAATGGCCTCGGAAGCGACAGTGGGAATCTCAAGGGTCCGCCGGAAATCTCCGCCGGTGCCGAGCGGAAGGATTCCGAGCGTGGCATCCGGGCGGACCAGTTGGTCCTCATCAAAAAAACCGTTGACGACATCGTTAATCGTCCCATCGCCGCCCACCGCGATGATCAGATCGTAGCCTTCCTTCAGCAGGCCGCGCGTGATGGAGATTCCGGCGCCGTGTTCATCAGTGAAGCGGGCGACCACGGGTCCCAGGCGGCTTTCCAGCAGTGACGCGAGCTGCGGCCACCGCCGGGCGGTCCTGCCTCCGGCGGAATGCGGATTGACGACAGCGGCAATTTTTGCAGGCCTGGTCATACGGAAGGACGAAGCTGGCCGCTCCGGTAAAGCCGCAGGTGGACATCCTCAACGGTTTCGTGGAGTGTTTCTTCCGGATCGCGCGTCTGGAAGCCAATTTCGTTGCGCGCTTTTGTGGAATCGCAATACCAGTAGCAAGCCGACATTTTGACGGAAGCGTCGTCCAGATCAACTTTTTTACCCAGGAGCGGATAGATCACGCGCATCACCCGCGCACCCCATAACGAGACCTCGAATGGAGGCTCCATTCTGGGCGGCGTTTTCCCTGAAATTTCCGCGACTTTTTCGATCAACTGCCGGAACGTCCAGTTCACATTGCCCAGCAGATAACGCTCGCCGGGTTTCCCTGAGCGCATGGCAAGCACCAGCCCCTGGGCGGCGTCGCGAACGTCCACAAAATTCAGGCCGCCCCTGGGAATCGCTTTGATCTCGCCCAGCAGGAACAGCGCAATGTCACGCGTGGAGGAGTTGCGATCATCCCCGATGCCGAGAAGAAGGCTGGGATTGGCGATCACCACGTTCAATCCGGCGCGTGAGTGGTAGTCAAGAGCCAGCTTTTCGGCAAAAATCTTGCTCAGATAATACGGCCACTCGCCGACCACTTCGTTCTTGTAACCGGAGGTTTCATCGTAGACGGTTGGCGTTGTGCCAACGGCGATGGTTCCGGAACTGGAAACGGCCACGACTTTTCCCACGTTGTGCTTCAGTGCCGCTTCGCAGACGTTACGCGTTCCCTCGATATGCGTCTCGTAGAGGCGATCCTGGTCTTTGGGATCGCGGGAAACAATACCGGCCAGGTGATAGATTTCTGATGCGCCTTCGGCCGCATGGACCACGTCTTCCCGGTTGACGATGTCGCCGTGGACCACATCCACGGAGGCATCGCGTTCCCACGGCGAGAGCGCGCGGCAAAGCACCCGCACGCGCGTGGAGTCTGCATCAGCCTTCAGTAGCTCCACCAGGTGCTTACCCAGAAAGCCTGTAGCGCCGGTGACAAGAATGGTTTTCATCTCGGTCAGATACTCTCGGGTGATCCCTTTACGTCCGCCATCAGGATGGGTGCAAAGTGCATCATGGTGATGCTGGGCTTGCGGCCCACGTGGCTCTGGGCCATCTCAAGCGCCTCGTTCATGTTTTGAGCGGTTTCCCAGCCCATGATGCGCGCCGCGCGGCTTGATTCCGCGCCCACCACAATCACTTTTCCGGTATGCGCGCGCCCATTTTCTCCCCAGTACCACAT
>JBJKQZ010000001.1:0-6813 GCA_046704865.1 Terriglobia bacterium | reverse complement strand
GTCATAATCACGCAACCCAAATCTTGCTTCCGCCAGTGCGGTCAGGGCATCCGGCTGCTCCGGCATCAGGCCAATCGACTTTGCGGCAAGCTGGGCGGCCTGCTGAAAATGCTTTGCCGCAACTGCTTGAACGGCCCGGCGAGTGAGGAAAATGTATTCCACCTGCAGGTTGCGTTGAGCCGGCAGGTTTGTCCAGTTTTCCTGCGAGATCATTTGCCGGATCTGCTGAATGCGCTCGGAAGGCAGGGGATGCGAACGGAAGTATCCTTCCAGGGTCTGTTGCGCGACGCGTGTAAGCTCCTGCTGCGGCGTCTGGGCACGGGCTGTGCTCTGCTGTTCAAGGCGCGCAAAGGCTTCAAACATCTGGATGGCGCCGAGGGGCGAGTATCCGGCTTGGACGGCCAGGCGTGTGCCTTCGCGGTCGGCTTCAAGCTCCTCACTCTTGGAATACCCGGCTTCAAAAACTGCGACGGGAATGGCGACCAGCGCACCGAGCGGAAAATGGCGCAAGGCCATCTGTGTCTGGTAACGCTCGACCGCATGATAGTGGTCAATGTGTTCGACTTCATGGCCCAGAACGGCGGCCAGCTCGTCTTCACTGTCCATCAGGGAGATCAATCCCGCGCCAATGTACACATGGCCACCCGGCAGAGCGAAGGCGTTAAAGTAATCCATGGAAGGAATGTAGTGGAACGTCCAGGGAAGCTTGCGGTGCGCGTGCACCGCAACGCGAGCGCCCACTCGCTGGACGTAAAGGTTGACCTCGCGCTCATTGGCGCTTTCGCCGGCTGAGGTGAGCCATCGCGGTGAGTATGCTGCGGCAAGCTGGTTGCCGATCTTGATTTCCTCGGCATCCGACATGCGAGTGAATCTAACGGGCAGGCGAGTCAGCTCGCGCTCAGAGTCAGCGATGAAATGGAGGACGGGTGCGGGGCTCACGCGCGAGGGCACGCGATGCATCTGGACATAAACGACTACGCCTGCACTCATAGCCACGATTGCCGTTAGTGAGATCCAGCGCTTCATAAGTATTGCCGCAGCGTCTCCCTGTAGCGAGTGTAAAGATACGAAACTCCGTAGAGCGCTGAGCCGATGACCAGGGCTGTGAGAATCTTGTCGGGCGTCGACATCTCCCAGAAGTCAAACACGACAATTTTCCCCGCGCACAGCAACAGCAGACCCAGGCCGGTCAGACGGAAGCTCCGTTCACCAAGCGCCAGTGCGAATAGGAATACAACAACGGCCTCCACCCCCCACGCCACCGTCACCATGCCGCGGCGCATTTCAATCACCAGCATGGCTGTTAGGAGGATGATGGATACAAAGAAGAGAACCTGCTCCGGCCGCCGGTCGAGAAACCGGAGGATTTGCGTTATTTTGCCTGGAGAGGCGGCGAATTCCCCTTTGCGGCGAAGCCTGAAGGCAAAGGCGAGCGCGGCCAGCAAAAATGCTATCGCTGTTCCCACGCAAAGCGGGCGGCTGTACCACGACCAGAAAGGTGCAGGGAAATAGCTCCGCTCGTAGAAATTGTGAGCAACGCCGCGGAAGAGAACGGCAAAAGTGAGCAGCAATCCCTGGTGAAGAAAAATCCTGCGCCCACTTCGCCAGGCAAGTGCAAACAACGCAAGCGTAAGCGCGGCCCATCCGACGATGACCCAGTCGGAATCAAATTCAAACCGCACCAACGATGCCAGAGTAACAATGCCGAAATAATTCATAACGGCAGGAAGCCTGAGCTTGCGGTCGAAACTGAAGAAATCCTCCTGCGAGTTTTCCAGGCGGTGATAAACGTAATAGAACGTGAGCGCCAGCGGCAGCACTGTGTAGACGCGCGGGCTGAGCGTGCCCGGAGATCCTTCCGCGTTCAGGTTGACGAAAAATATCCTCGTGAACCCCGCCAGGAACGCAACATAGGCCTGCCATCGTAACGGTCCGGAGCGGCGCCACATGCCGATTTCAAAGAGCGCCAGGCCGAAGTGCGTCCAGCCGACCGCCACGCCGATGGGCTGCAGTTGATACCACAAAAGCAGCGCGGCCAGCATTGAGCCCAGCCAGGTGTAAGCCGCGGGAATGTGCTGTGAGAGCAGCGCCGGGAACCTGCTGTCGGCCGCGGTCCAGCGCGAAGAGACGTAAAGCAGCAGGGCTACCAATGAAACCGTGACGGGTCGCAGCGGCACTCCATGCCAGTAAGGATCGGCTGTGAGGTTGACGAAGAGGCACCGCAAAATCAGGAAGCCCGCAACCCACCAGGCCTCGATGGAAAGTTCGCGCACCTTCCATCGAAATCCGCAAAAAACAAGCGACAGCCCGAATAGAGCCCACCCCACGGCAGTCCAGGGATCCGCGCACGCCACCCACATGCCAAAGACGACGAGCGGCGCGGCAAGATAGGAAGCAATGCGGAAAGTGCCCGCATCAAGCTTGTGCCCGGCGAGTTCGGGCCAGCGGCGAACGGCAACATGGGCATTAAAATAGAGCACCAGCGCGGCAAGGAAATAAGGAATTGCAAGGTGCGGCATGGCCCTGCCGGCATCCATAACCTGGAGCGTATCGGCAATCAGGATCTGCCCCGCGGCGAGAAACGCAACGGCCATTCCCAGGCGGCGAAAGACTGTTTCGCGAAGATAGACGCCGGCGATAAACAGAATCTCCGACTGCAAAATCCAGAGGACGGAAAGGTTCTGATGGCTGAACTTAAACGGAATAGCCGTTGCCACGAGACCAGCACCGATTACGCTGAGCAGAACAAAGGCGGCCCGGCGGCGGGTCACCGGCAGTTGCGCAGCGGCAAATTCAACGGCACCGGCCACCAGGAAAAACTGAAAAGCCTTTTCTGGGTGTGCCGCCTGGTAGCCCATCAGCCAGACGAACAATCCGCTGTTGAGGATGATGGCCGCGCTCGACACAATTTCCTCAAAGCGATTTTCCGTTTTCCGCGCAACGTAGGAAGCCAGGAATGCGAGCCAGTAGAACGCCAGCAGCACCGAACTCAGTTGGTAGCCAGGGAATTCTCCGTGCGGATGCGGGAGTGGCTGAACGATGGGACGTAGCCAGTAATAGTGCGTAAGAAAGGCGGCGACGATTCCGAAGACTTCAAGCTCGTACCACCGTAGGCGGACTGCAATCAGCGCAATGGCGATAACCAGCACGACATTTGCGCAGAGCCCTGCCAGGTCGCCTCGATTGGCGTTAACGGTGAGAAAAGCCAGAAGGAAGGCGAGGCCGGTGACGGTTTGCGAACGGTATTTGAGCGTGTGCGCGACCATGCCAGCACCGACCAGAAGCAGGAGTGCCAGGTCCCACGCGTTTGAATTCAGCACTCGGGCCGCGTGCACATGCCGCATAGCGTAGGCGACGAAGAACGCCAGCGCCCATCCGCCGCCAATTCCCGCGCGCGCAAGAATCCTCCATCGCTCCCGCCGTTCGTACCGGATACCCGCTCCTAGCATCGCTGCAGCAACCACGAAGCCGACAAGATCCTTTCCGCCGGGTCCAAGCGTGCGCAATTGATAGCCAATGAAGAGAGCAATGCCGATGACCAGAATGATGATGCCCAACTTGTTGAGCCAGTTGGTCCCGAGTTTCTCTTCAAGTTCGCCGGCGAAAGATCTTCTGGCCGGAGTTGGAGCTTTGACCTGCGGTGCAATTGCCGTGGGCGTTGGCATCACGCCCATGGCGGCTCTGGTTTCCACAGGCGCAGCAGCCTGTTGCGGTGGCGTCGGTGTTACAAGAGGTGGTGCTGAAGGTACGGGAGGTGTCGCCGGCTTGACGGCAGGCAGTTGCACCGCCTCGGCCTCTTCTGGTGGAGCATGAACAGGGAATTCGGCAGCAGCACCCGGTTTTGGCTGCGCAAGAAAATCCTTGAGCAGCCGGACCTCGCATTCAAGATCAAAGACACGGGCAGTCAGGCTGCGCGCCTGGTTCTGAGCTTCCCTGGCGAGCCTGCCGGCTCTTGATGCCCACACCCAGGCAATAATGGGCACTGCCAGCAGGACGAGGATGACGAGCAGGAGAAGAAGGACGTATATTTCCATCTGGATGTCACCAGATTCGATTCGCCACGAGGTTAGCATTAGCAAGCCACCCCGTCAAACCACCGTTTGCAGGCGTTCTGGGGCGCGAAATTCCGCGCAGGCGAGCGCGATGAACTAGTCGGGGCAGGTTAGATCATTCCTGTGGTTGTTAATAATGGGTTCTGAAGACAATTAAAAGCACCAACGAAGCAGGGCAGTATCCAGCGCCCTGGAGGAGAGCCAGTCGGCATATGCACGCTACGCGCATATTTCTGGACTGCCCTGCCCCGTCAATGTCCCTCACACCTGCGTGGCAGGTGAGGAGCGAGGGTGGATTTAATCTGGTACGCCGCTCGCGCCTTCAACGGGTTCGCCGCGCCATTTGGCTCCAGGCAAATGTGAGACTCCCCGATGCACTCGGAACTGCCGGCGCCGCCAGGAAGGTCATTCAAACGCAGCGTTAGCGCCTTCTAGAGTGGCTGGCGGCCGCGCAACCAGAGAATCGATTCGTTCACGACAGACAAGGGGAAGATTGTCGGACGCACAAAGTTGACAAAGAGCACCACGCGATAAGAGTCGGAATCATTCCATACTTCATGCTCGTGGCTGTCGTCAAAAATAAGGCTCTTGCCTTCTTTCCAGGGTCGCACATCGCTCCCCACCCGGATGCGGCAACTGCCATCCGGTTTGGGAATGATCAGTCCCAGGTGATACCGCAACACACCCTTGTAAGGTCCGCGATGCGGAGGGATGTGCTTCCCCGGTCCCAGAATAGAAAACATGGCGGTGTTCATTCCTGGGATTTTGTTCAGGATTCGCACTGTTTCCGGGCAACGGGCGCAGTTCTCCTTTTCCACCTTGCCAAATGCGTAGAAGAAGAATGTTTTCCACTGGTCATCCTGGGTTAGTGCTTTCTGGCCCTCGGAGTAATCCTGGAAGTTTGGGATTTCCTCCCGCCGCTGCATTAGCGGTTCCAATTCCCTACGGATTGTCATCCATTCCGACTCAACATCTGATACCCAGGGGAATTCCTCTGATTCAAAAAAGGTGCGATGCCCGTCGCGATAAAACAGTACTCCCTCGACCAGATCTCTGATCATGTTTCACTCCTTATGCCCGCAAGGGCAGCAGAGAAACCACTCCAGGAACACTTCCGCGCGAATTTGGGATTCTCCCGCTTCAGGAGTTCAATGGACAGGAAGGTGTTAGATTGGGCATTTGATTGTCAGGATGTTCTGCGCAATCTTCCCCCATGCTCCTGATTGTCATGGGTTAAGTGAGCACTCGATGTGCCAAAATTTTGGAGTCACCGTTGAGTGGCAATGGGGGGTAGGCGCGTCTTTTGTCGCTCCAGGAACTGGCACTGAATCAGTTGGTTATGGGGTCTTTGCCAATCGAGATCAAATCTGTAGCAGTCTAAGCGTGGGAGGACCTTTCGCTCCAGGTACGAAAGTCTTTTCCGGAGTAGAAAGTTGGAACTATACACCATATGTTGTGGGTATCCTTTGCCGATGCCAGGTGAACTTTGTAAGCAGGGCTCCCCGTGGCTGGATGTCCGTCTGTTGATTCAGCAGCTTACGGGGTTGGCTAATGCATCGCACGATTGTCAATTCATTCCACCATCGGGACTCCCGCAACCTGTCGGGTGCGCAACTCGTTTCCGGTCAGGCATTCGCCGACCTGCCAGTCGGCTGGCCCGCTAGCCCCTTCCCGCCGCTTCCCGCGCGTAGAGCATGTAAGAGACTGCGGGCGGAGAATCACCCTGATGGAAGCTCCAGGCATAATCGCGCAGGGCGCGGTCCGGGATGGAGTAGCGCTCGCGCTGGCGCAGGAAGTCGATCCAGGAATCGACAACGAAGGTTTCCACAAAGCGCTCCGGCTGCCGCGCATCCTGAAAAACTCCCCAGCGGATGGCGCCGTTGCGCATCCGCATTTCGCGGACCTTGTGGATAGCGCCGGTGAATTCACCGGAATCTTCCGGACGAATCTTGAACTCGATTGTCACCAGCACTGGGCCGTCTTCGGGATGAGGCTCGATCAGTACCTGCGGGGCAGCGCGGTTCAGCGCGTAGGGACTGAGGTCCGGAGGTGTTTCCTCAAGCAGATGGAAGCGCCGCACGAGAGGAATGCTGGCCAGCGCGGCGGTGCCCGCCGCCAGCAGCGCAGAGGGGGTGGAAATGTGTTCAGCCAGGAATCCCCAGAAGGCGCTTCCCGAAGCTACTCCTCCCCAGAAAATCATTTGGTAAGTGCCGAGCGCGCGCGCCTGCACCCAGGGCGCTGTGGAGATCTGGACGGTGACGTTGAGTGTTGAGAGCGCGCTGGTCCAGGCAAAACCCGCGGCCAGCAGCGACAGTACAATGAGCGGCACGTTGCGCACCAGGCCGAGGGTGGCCAGCGTCCCGGCGAAAACGGCGGAAGAGCCTGCAACAATCATGTTGGCCGTCAGTCGTTGCCGCAGACGCGGAAGAAATGAAGCCCCAACAACCGCCCCTGCGCCCAGGCAGCCGTTCAATATACCGTAGGCCATGGCTCCCTGTTGAAGGTCCTGGCGGGCCACCACCGCCAGCAATGCCCAGACGGCGCTTGCAAATCCAGCAAACACAAACACCCGGACGAACGTTGCACGTAGGTCTGGCGTGTAACGGAGGTAACGGAGGCCGGACAAGAGCGCGCCGGACAGCCGCTCTGCCGGAAGCGCGCTCTTGTAGTGTGGGTTGCTTCGCCATTGATAGAGGACAACGATGACTGCGATGAAGGAAATAGAGTTGACCAGGAAGACCGCGCTCGCGCCCATCATGAC